>DATJVF010000380.1:0-10479 GCA_035501995.1 Anaeromyxobacteraceae bacterium | reverse complement strand
GAGGAGCTGGTAGCGGTCGATGGCCTTGCCGGCGGCGGTGAGCTTACTCTCGAGCCCTCGGGCCAGCGCGAGATCCATGTTGTCGCCACCGAGCAGGATGTGATCGCCCACCGCCACCCGCTCGAGGGCGAGATCGCCCTCCCGGTCCACCACCGCGATGAGGCTGAAGTCGGTGGTGCCGCCCCCGATGTCGACGATCAGGAGAAGGTCGCCCGGCCGGACCAGCTTGCGCCAGCCGTCGCCCATGGACTCCACCCAGGCGTAAAGGGCGGCCTGCGGCTCCTCGAGGAGGACGAGGTCGGATAGCCCCGCGAGCCGCGCCGCCTCGACGGTGAGCTCGCGGGCGGCGGCGTCGAAGGAGGCGGGCACGGTGAGGGTGAGGGCCTGGCGCTCGAGGCGCAGGGCGGGATCGCCCCTCGCCACCTCGGCGTCGAAGGCGCTGCGCAGGTGGGCGAGGTAGCGCGACGAGGCCTCCAGCGCCGAGACCCGCCGGACCTCCGGCGGGCTCCCGGCGGGGAGCGAGGCCGCGCGCCGGTCTAGGGCCGGGTGGCACAGCCAGCTCTTGGCGCTCGAGACGAGGCGGATGGGGGTCTGCGCTCCCCGCTCCCGCGCGAGCTCGCCCACCACACCCTCTGCCGAGTACCCCTCCCCGAAGGGTAAGGCGAGGGCCGCCGCCGGCATCTCGGAGGGGTGCGGGAGGTAGAGGTAGGAGGGCAGGAGGGGGCGCGCCGCCACCTCGCCCACGTTCACGAGCTGCGGCACCATGAGCACCTTGGGCGGGGCGCCTTCCTCGTCGAGCGGGAGGTAGGCGAGGGCCGAGTTGGTCGTGCCGAGGTCGATCCCGACCGCGAAGCGCGGCGACCGCTCGCCGCCGGCGGTGGCCTTGCGCCCCTTCACAGCTCCACCTCGGCCGGCGCGAGGACCCGCGGATCCTGGCCGGTGAGCTCCGGGAAGGACGTGCGGACCGCCCGCCAGCCGTGGTGGCGCAGGCTGCCGTGAAAGGGCGGAGCGCCCACCACCTCTCCGGTGAGCTTCACCGCCGCCGGATCGAATCCTTCGGCCACCGTGACCGTCGCCCCCTCCGGATCGCGGTAGACGGGCTCCAGGGCGAGGTAGGTCTCGAGCACCTTGCGGCACCCCGCGTGCACCGTGCGGGCGGCGGCCCCGATGTCTGCATCGCTGAAGCCGTCGAGGCTCTCGGAGGCGAAGTCGATGAGGCGGGCTTCGCGCTGCAGGAGGGCGAGGAGTTGGAGCGCCTCGGCGTGGCGCGCGGCCTTGGGCCCCGCCGGGGCGTTCCGGTCCCCGGGAGCCGTCTCGGCGGAGACCACCTCGGCCGAACGGAGATCGTCCGGCGTGCCGCGCCGCGTCGACCCGCCTGAAGGGAGCGCACCCTCCTTCCCCGCGCTGCGGGCGCAGAGGCGGCTCACCTCCTCCGCGAAGCGACGCCGCGTGAGCACGTAGAAGAATGCGGAGAGGGCGAGGAGGAGTCGCCGGAAAGGCCCGAGGTTTCCGTCCATGGGCCCTTGAGTTAGCACTGCTCGGCCCAGGCCGCCCACACAATGCGCGCTCCCCCCGCCGCCGGGGCAAGCTTTGAAGGGTTTTGAGCCGGGGCGTGCCCGGGCGCCCGCAGGCCCCTGGCGAGGGACCACCGGCCTTCCTCTTCGGAGGGTCCCCGGGCAGGGCTTCTCGGCCTTCCTTCACCGTCGGAGCGGCGGGAGCTCCTCGTACTCCGCGGCCCGGGGCGTGCTGCGAAAGACGGCGGCGAGCTCCTCGGGCGGGACGATGAGGCGACGCCGGGCGTGATCGAGCCAGCCCCCGGTCACCGCGATCCGCGCCGCCTCCTCCCCGCTCGCGCGGCGCACCGTGTGGCGGAGCCTCCAGCGCCCCCCCTCCGGCGACAGTGCGAGCGCCTCGAGGTCGACCGTCACCTCGGCGCCGGGGCCGACCTCGCGCAGGTAGTCGATCTCCTCGCGCAGGAGGACCGGTCCGAAGCCCTTCTCCTCGAACCACTTCCAGTCGAAGCCCTGGTCCTTGAGCCAGGCGAGGCGCATCTCGGCGCCGAGCTCCGGATACACCGAGTGGCGGACGTGGCCGTTCGCGTCCACGTCGGACCAGCGCAGGGCGTAGGTTCGGCGGAGGGTCATCCCTCCCTTCTACGAGAGGCGGCCCTCGCGCGCCAAGCGCCGTCGGGCGAAGGGGCTCCTCGGACGAGCCCGGCCCCGGCACACCTTCCGGGGGCTCGCGGACCGGACCGGCCCCGGGGACCGCGCGAGCGCCCGGCGCCACCCAACTTTCGGACGGCACGCGGGCGCCGTCCCGTGCAAGGATGAGGCATGGCCCATCCCCTCGCTGGAAAGCCCGCGCCCCGGGAGATCCTGGTCGACGTCCCAGGGCTCTTGAACGCCTACGCCAAGGAGCGTCCCGACCCGCAGAACCCGCTCGAGCGGGTCGCCTTCGGCACCTCCGGTCACCGGGGCTCGTCCCTGCGGCGCAGCTTCAACGAAGCGCACATCCTGGCGGTCGTGCAGGCCACCTGCGAGTACCGGTCGTCCCAGGGCACGACCGGGCCGCTCTTCCTGGGCAAGGACACCCACGCCCTCTCCGACCCGGCCCAGCGCTCCGCCATCGAGGTCCTGGCGGCGAACGGGGTGGAGATCCATTTCGCGAAGGACGACGCTCCGACGCCGACGCCGGTCATCTCCCACGCCATCCTCACCCACAACCGGGGCCGCACCTCGCGGCTCGCCGACGGCATCGTCATCACCCCGTCCCACAATCCGCCCGAGGACGGCGGCATCAAGTACAACCCCCCGAACGGCGGGCCGGCCGACACCGGGGTCACCGCCTGGATCGAGCGGCGCGCCAACGAGCTCCTCGAGAACGGCGGGACCGGCCTGCGGCGCATCGCCTACGAGGCAGCCCTGCGGGCGCCGACCACGCACCTCCGCGACTTCGTCGGTCCCTACGTGGCCGACCTCGGCGCCATCGTCGACCTCGCGGCGGTGAAGCGAGCCGGCCTCAAGCTCGGGGTCGATCCGCTCGGCGGGGCGAGCGTGCACTACTGGGAGCCCATCGCCCGCACCTACGGCCTCGACCTCGAGGTGGTGAACCCCACCGTCGACCCCACCTTCGCCTTCATGACGGTCGACCACGACGGCAAGATCCGGATGGACTGCTCGTCGCCCTACGCGATGGCGAGCCTGGTCCGGCTGAAGGACCGCTTCGACCTCGCCTTCGGGAACGACACCGACGCCGACCGGCACGGCATCGTCACCCCCTCCGCCGGGCTCATGAACCCGAACCACTACCTGGCGGTGGCCATCGCCTGGCTCTTCGACCGGCGGCCGGGCTGGGCGGCCTCGGCCGGGGTCGGCAAGACGCTCGTCTCCTCCGCGCTCATCGACCGCGTGGCGCGCAAGCTCGGCCGCCGCCTGGTGGAGGTTCCGGTGGGCTTCAAGTGGTTCGTGGACGGCCTGCTCGACGGGTCGATCGGCTTCGGGGGCGAGGAGAGCGCCGGCGCCTCCTTCCTGCGTCGGGACGGCGGGACCTGGTCGACCGACAAGGACGGCCTCATCCTCGACCTCCTGGCGGCCGAGATCCGGGCCGTGTCGGGGCGCGACCCCGGGCAGCACTACGAGGCCCTGGCGAAGGAACTGGGCCGGCCGGTCTACACCCGCATCGACGCTCCGGCGACGCCTCGCCAGAAGGCGGCCCTGAAGAAGCTCTCGCCCGAGGCGGTGCGGGCCGAAAGGATGGCCGGGGAGCCCATCGTCGCGAAGCTCACCCGGGCCCCCGGCAACGGCGCCGAGATCGGAGGCCTCAAGGTGGTGGCGGAGAACGGCTGGTTCGCCGCTCGTCCCTCCGGCACCGAGGACGTCTACAAGATCTACGCCGAGAGCTTCAGGGACGAGGCCCACCTCGAACGGATCGTCGCCGAGGCAAAGGCCATGGTGACCGAGGCGCTCGGGTCCTGAGGGCCAGGACCCTTCCGCCCGCGAGCCGGGCGTCAGGGCCGCTCGCCCCGGGACCCGCTTTCTTAGCTTTCTTGGAGGAGGAGAGGCCACGTCGAGCCCCGGGCGGCACGTCCTCGTGGCCGGCTGCGGATGGCTGGGAACGGCCATCGCCCGGGCGCTCGCCGCCCGCGGCGACCGGGTGACAGCCGTCCGGCGCGACGGGGGGCGCGCGGCGCTGCTCGCGGCCGAGGGGGTGAGGCCGCTCGCGCTCGACCTCGCGTCGCCCAGCGCGCTGGACCATCTGCCCCGCGACCTCGACGGCCTCGTGGCCTGCCAGGCAGCGGCCTCGAGGGACCTCGCCGCCTACCGCCGGGCCTACCTCGACGCGAACGGGACGCTCATCTCGGCGGCGGCTAGGGCGGGCGCGCCCCTCGTCTACACCGGATCGACCGGCGTCTTCGGTCGGAGCGACGGGAGGGAGGTCTTCGAGGGGACCGCCACCGAGCCCGACTCGCCCGAGGCCGGGATTCTGGCGGCGGCCGAGGCGCTCGTCCTCGGCGAGGGGAGGATGGGTCGCCTGGTACGGCTCTCGGGCCTCTACGGCCCGGGACGGACCTCGATCATCGAGCGGGTGCGCTCCGGGGCGCTGGCCCTCGGCCCCGGCGACGGGGCCTTCATGAACTTTTGCCACCTCGAGGACGCGGTGGCGGCGGTGCTGGCGGCGCTCGACCGCGGCCGGCCGGGCGCCATCTACCACGCCAGCGATGCCCAGCCGGCCCGGCGGCGGGAGGTCATAGAGTTCATCGCGGGCCGCCTCCGGATGGCGCCGCCTCGAACGGCCGCCGGCGCCGCGACGGTCGGGGAGCCGGGCGGCCGCCGGGTGAGAGGCGAGGCCACGCGCGCCGAGCTCGGACTCGCCCTGCGCTATCCGTCGTTCCGGGAGGGCCTGGCGGTTCATCTCCCGGCGGCCCGTTAGGTGGCTTCGACCGCTCCTGGCAGGAGCTCATGGAGCCGGGCCGGGGCCGGGGTGCGGGCCCCGGCTGGCAACCTTCCGGAGACTCGCCGCATCCGGCGTGGCCGCCCGCGGTCGGACCGAGGGCCTATGGCCATGCTCGAGCTCCTCGACCGGATGCAGCTCGGCAGAATTCATTTATGGAGAAGCATGGCACCCCCGCGAGACCCCTCGACGATGCTCGAGCCGGCTGCCTTGGCGGTCGGTCCCGGTCCGAGCGAGGTGTCCGTGGCGGCCGTGCGGGTCCTTCGAACTCGCGCAGCTGGGACAGGCGGGCGCACGGCCCATGACGAAGGAGGCGGCGCGCTTCGGCGCCGCCTCGAAGGCCAGGCGGGATCCTTGAGCGCGGGGGCCCGGCGCCGTACGCGGTGCCGGCCCCCGCGGCAGGGCTATTTCCCCGTCGTGACGATGCCGCTCGGCCCGATCGCCCCCGTCTGGACGGTCGGGTTGGCCATGAGCGTGAGCGCCCCGGTCGCCTGGTCGATCGTGTACTGGGCGATGGTGGAGTTGGCGAAGCCGGTGTCCCCGCTCGTCACGTAGGCGTAGTTGCCCGAGGATTCGAGAGCAAGGTACGCGGCGCTCCCGCTGGACAAGACCGTGGGAGGGGTCATGGGGGAGAGTTTCCCGTTGCTTTGGTCGATCGTGAACTGGGCCACGGACTGCTTGGAGGAACAACAGGCGAACGTCACGTAGGCGTACTTGCCCGAGGGGTGGAGCGCGATTTGCTCGGCGGTTACGCTGTTCCCCCCCGTCCCGCAGGTGCAGATCGTCGGGGCAACCGGAAGTGAACCCAGTGAAGTGAGCGTTCCATCGGCATTGACGCTGAACTCGAATATCTCCCCGCTCGAGTCCGCGTTGGCCGCGTAGACGTACTCGCCTGAGGCGATCTGGAGGACCTCGGTATCGTTGATCTGGACATAGCCGCTTGCTGAAGGGAGCGTCCCGGTATTGCCGATGGACGTGAGCGCCCCAGTACTCTGATCGATCTTGAACTCAGCGATGCAGCCTTGCCCACTGGGACACCCCCAGGCCCCAACCCCGAGGTACGCGTATTGAGCGTTTGGATCGAGTGCAATGGCAAGCGGTTGAACCCAACCACCATTGTAATCGGGGATGATGGTCGGAGATGTGGGGGGCGTAAGGGTGCCCGTAGCCGGGCCGATACTGAACTGAACTACTCCTGCACTGCTGGCCCCCCACACTGTTTGCGAAAGACTCGTGATCTCGTAGAACCAGCTGCCATTGGGGTGAACCACGCCGGTGACGGGGCCGGGACTCCAATTGGTTGGAATCGGAGCGGTCCGCGGCGACATCGGGCTGAGCGACCCATCGGTCTGGTCGATCGCGAACTGGGTGACGGAGCCCGCTTGGTTGTTGGCGGCCGGATTCGTCGCGTAGAGGTGCTTCCCCGACGGGTCGACCGCGACTCTGTAGGTGTCCGTTCCACCCGCGTCCACCGTGGGCGTGGGCATAGGCGTGAGCGCTCCGTTAGGGCCGATCACAAACTGCGAGATGGCGCCCTCATTGCCCTCGTTGTGGTTCGCCACGTAGGCATACCCGCCGGCCCACAGCGCGTACAGGGTGACGCTCGAAGGCGGCATCGTGAAGGAACTCCCCGGCGCATAGACAGTGCCGGATCCATCCGCCTTGGTCTGCCAGCCGATGAAGGTGTAGCCGGCGTAGGCGAGGTTCCCCGTGTTCCCGGGGAGGGTGACGCCCTGTCCGGGGCCATACTGGGTCGAATCGGTGGGGACCTGGCCCTCGGTGGCCCCGTTGCCATCGTAGGTGACGGTGAAGCCGTTATGGCTGCCGCTCGTCCACATCGCGTACAGCGTGAGGTTGGACGTGCCCATCGATAGAGTTTGCCCCGCCGTCACGGTCTGGCCCGACCCATTGGCTTGCGTATTCCAGCCGCCGAAGGAATAGCCGGTCCTCGCCAGGCTGCCCGGCCCGAGCACGTCGACCTGCTGCCCTTGCGTGTACTTGTTGGAGTCCACGGGAGCGCTCCCCGAAGTCGCTCCGTTGGCGTTGTAAGTCACGGTAAAGGTGGAGGCTCCACCACCACCGCCACTCCCACCGCAAGCCACGAGCACGATGGCCGAAGCGAGAATCGATAGCTTCAAGTATGTCCTCATTGAGTTCCCCTCCCTGGGGCGAACGGCGGCGAGGCGCCCCCCGGATGGCAAGGCGGCTACGGGGCCCGACCGAAGCCCGCGCGCCGACTGTCACCATGCCCTCGACAGCGACCGCGGGCGGACGAGATGCGCGAGCGGCCCTTCCCCGAGGCAGCTCTGGTGAGTTACGCAACGGACGCCATGGGACCGGCTCGGCTCGCCCCGAGGCCCGGGTGGGGCGTCGCGGCCCTGGCGGCCAGGACGCGACTCGGAGCCGAGTCGAGTCACCGCCCCGCGCGAGGAGGACCGCGCCAGCCTTGGTCGGCGCCCTGGCCCCTCTCGCTCGAACGAGTCAAAAGACCCGCAGGAAGATACCGGGCCGACGAGCGACTCCTCCGGACGAGACTGCCATCGGCCCGGCCAGCCCGGCCGCTTCACCGCCGCGCCTGGAGTGCGAGGCGGAGGCGTGCGAGCAGGGGAATTCGAGCTCTTTCAGCAGCGCGAGCTCGGCGGGGGAGACGACGATGCTGATCGGTTCCTCTGGCTCGGCCGGCCGGGTGTGCTCACGACCGCGCCCCCTGACATGGAGAGTATCGTCCTGCACGGGAACCGCGCCGACCTCGCCAGCCTCGCGGGGTGGGTGGCGGGCGAGGCGACCATGCACGCCCCGGCACTCGCCATTCCGAGCTCCTCGACAGCCTCTCGGGGCAGCTCGAGGACGTCCTCATCACCTACCGCTGACCGGCACGGACGGCACCGCTGTCAGGAGCGCGCACCCCTGCCGCCTGTTGGCGTGCTAGGCCCGGGGCGGCTCATCGCCGGCGCGGACCTGACAACCCGCCGGAGAATCGACTTGTTACCGAGGTCGAGAATCCCGGGCCATGCTCGTCCGGTCACCCTCGGTTTCCATGACCAGCGTGGATCCAAGAAAGGACCCGCTGGAGGGAACCCGCATCGCGGGGAATCTTGAGGACGGCAGCGCTCCGCCATGTTCGAGGGACTCGATCCGAGAGCGCGTAGCGCCCAGCAGGCGCCTACGCAAAGCGGCGGACCCGATGATTGCGACCTACCCGACGGCGCCGCGGGCTGGGAGCGGCGGGGACAAGGAGAGACGAGCCCCTCTGCACTCGGTTTCGCTGCTCGCGCTGCCTTGCAAGAGCGCGGGGGCTCCTACGGGGCCGGGTCGGGCCCCCCGCCCGCCGGCGGTTCATCCCGCGGTGGACCGTCCCGGACCACCAGGGCTCGGCGGACCGCCTCGGCCGCCGCCACGATCCGCCAGGCCGGCAGGA
This sequence comes from Anaeromyxobacteraceae bacterium, assembly GCA_035501995.1. GTDB lineage: Bacteria > Myxococcota > Myxococcia > Myxococcales > Anaeromyxobacteraceae > Anaeromyxobacter_A. The sequence continues at coordinate 2,111 of DATJVF010000380.1, read as the reverse complement.
CGTCGTCGGGGCGAGCGTCGAAGCAGCCGCGGCCGCGCAGGCGCGCCGGCGTGTCGGCGAAGCGGGGCACGAGGTGCAGGTGGAAATGGTGGAGCGCGTCGCCCACCGCGAAGGCGTAGACGTGCTCGGCGTCGAGGGCGGCGCGCTGCGCGCGCATGATCCGCGCCGCCGCCGGGCCGAGCGCAACGAGTTCGGAGCGGTCGAGGTCGTAGAGCGCGCGCACGTGCCGGTCGCTGGTGAGGACGAGCCAGCCCGGGATCGGACAGGGATCGGCGAGCGCATGGGCGGTGAAGCCGTCGCCGCGCCAGACGGTCCCCCCGGTGGGCCTGAGCTCGCCGGAGACGATCCGGCAGGCGATACAGCGGTGGGAAGGTTCGTTCATGTCGTCGCTCGATGACGAGTCGTGGGCCACGGCGCGCCCTCGCGCCGCGGGCGGCCAGCCCGCCCGACGGCGCCCCGGGGCGCGCACGCGAGGGGAACCCACCTGGCCTCGGGTCACGCCTCCCCGCGCAGGATGCGGTCGAGTTCTCCCTTGCGGTCGAGGGCCTCGATGTCGGTGTACCCGCCCAGGGGGCGCCCGTCCACGAAGATCTGCGGAACGGTGCGCTGGCCGGTGGCCTCGACGAGCCAGGCGCGCTTGGCATCGTCGTTCTCGACGTCGATCTCCTCGTAAGGCACGCTCTTTCGCGCGAGGAGCGACTTCGCGCGCACGCAGTAGGGGCAGTTCTCCTTGCTGTAGACCTGGACCTTGGGCATGCGTCGATTCTAACCTCGCCCCCGTGATGGCGCAGGCCGAGAGGCTGGAGGTGCCGCGCGGCGAGGCGGGCCTCCGGCTCGACCGCTTCCTCGCCCGCGAGCTCGCCCTGCCCCTCGCGGCCGCCCGCCGCCTGGTTTCGGACGGGCGGGTGCGCATCCGCGGGCGACGCTGCGCGCCGAACCGCCGGCTCTTCGGCGGGGAGGAGGTCGAGGTCGCGCGGCCACCTCCCCGCGCCGAGCGCCCGTCGGGCCCCGCGCTCGAGGTCCTCTACGACGATCGGGATTGCCTGGTCGTCGCGAAGCCGCCCGCCCTCCCGGTCGAGCCCGGCCGTCCCGGGGCGCCCTCGGTCCTCTCGGCGGCGAGCCGGCTGGGGCGCTTCGACGTGGCCGGCCGGGCCGTCCCGGGCTTGCCGCACCGGCTCGACAAGGACACGAGCGGGTGCCTCCTCCTCGCCCGGCATGACCGGGCGCTCGCGGCCCTGCGCCGGGCCTTCGCGGAGGGCGAGGTGGCGAAGATCTACCTGTCGCTCGTGCTGGGGAGCCCCGCCGCCGAGGGCCATCTCGACACACCCTACGGCCGCGACCCCTCGAGCCCTCGGCGCTTCACCACCCGCGTGGCCTCGCCGAGGCGCGCGCGCCTCTCCTACCGGGTGCTGGAGCGGTTCTCGGGGGCGGCCCTCCTCCAGGTCCGGCTCCTCACCGGGCGGACCCACCAGATCCGGGTCCAGCTCGCCGAGGCGGGGCTGCCGATCCTGGGGGACGCGATCTACGGGGTGGCCTCGGCGGCCATCGGGCGGCAGGCGCTCCACGCCGCCCGCCTGGCCTTCAGGGCCCCCTGCGGCGAGCGGGTTAAGGTGGAGGCGCCCATCCCCGGGGACCTCGCGGAGGCGCTCGCGCGCTTCCGCGGGGCGCCCCGTTAGGTCCCGCGAGGTCCTAGGCCCAGCGCCGCGGGTGGCGCAGCACCTCCACGAGCCGCGCCTCCTCGCTGCCCGGTGCGGGCTCGTGGGCGTAGCGGAAGCGCACCCGCGGCGGCAAGGACATGAGGATCGACTCGGTCCGGCCCCCGGTCTCGAGTCCGAAGACGGTGCCGCGGTCGTGGAGGAGGTTGAACTCGACGTAGCGCCCGCGCCGCACCTCCTGCCAGGCGCGCTCCGGCTCCCCGTAGGCGAGCGTGCGCCGCCTCTCGGCGATGGGGAGCCAGGCCGGGAGGAAGCTCGCCGCGCAGTCCTTCACGAAGGCGAGCTCCGCGGCGGAGTCGCCACCCATGTCCTCGAAGAAGACCCCGCCCACGCCGCGGCCCTCCCCGCGATGGGGCAGGAAGAAGTAGCGGTCGCAGGCCTCCTTGAAGGCCGGGT
>DATJVF010000379.1:0-13296 GCA_035501995.1 Anaeromyxobacteraceae bacterium | reverse complement strand
GGCTGCCAGATGCCGGTCGGCGAGGGCGTGGTGGTGAAGACCGACACCGCGCGCGTCAAGGACCAGCAGCGGGCCACCCTGGAGTTCATCCTCCTGAACCACCCGGTGGACTGCGCCATCTGCGACCAGGCCGGCGAGTGCAAGCTGCAGGACTACTACATGCGGTACGACCAGAAGCCGTCGCGGCTCGACGTGCCCAAGGTCGAGAAGCACAAGCGCGTCGCGCTCGGGCCGCTGGTGGTCCTCGACGAGGAGCGCTGCATCCTCTGCACCCGCTGCGTCCGCTTCATGCGCGAGGTGGCCAAGGCGCCCCAGCTCGGGATCTCCGAGCGCGGCTCGAAGAGCTTCATCTGCACCTTCCCCGGCCAGCCGCTCGACTCCAAGTACTCCGGGAACGTGGTCGACATCTGCCCGGTGGGTGCGCTCACCAACACCGACTTCCGCTTTCGCGGGCGGGTGTGGTTCATGTCCTCGGCGCGCAGCGTCTGCACCGGCTGCGCTCGCGGCTGCAACATCTTCCTCGACTACCTGAAGGACACCACCTACCGCTACCGCCCGCGCGAGAACGACGCCGTCAACCAGGAGTGGATGTGCGACGACGGGCGGCTCTCCTACAAGTACCTGAACGCCCAGCGCGTGCTCGCGGCCCGCGAGGGGCGGGGGGCGGCGGCCCGCCAGGTCCCCCTCGAGAGCGCGCTCGAGGGCGCCGCCCACGGGCTCAGGGCCAAGGCCGACCTGGGGGAGCTGGCGGTGCTCTTCTCGCCCTTCGCCTCGGTGGAGGACCTCCTCGTGGCGGCGCTCGTCGCCACCGAGGGCCTGGGGGTCGCCGAGGTCTACCTGGGTGGCCGGCCGGACGGCTGGGAGGACGCCTTCCTGAAGCGCGCCGACGAGAACCCCAACCGCCGGGGGGTCGAGCTCGTGGCCCAGGCCTTCGGGCTCATGCTGCGCCCCTACAGCGACCTCGCCGCCGCGGTGGAGGCCGGCAAGGTGAAGGCCCTGTGGGCGGTCGGCGGCGAGGCGCCCGACCCCGCCGCCGCGGCGAAGCTCGAGACCCTGGTCTGCCAGGCCTACAACGACGACGCCCCGCTCGCCCGGGCGGCCACCCTCCTGCTCCCGGCCGCGCCGCACAGCGAGGACGACGGGACCTTCGTGAACTTCGAGGGCCGCCCGCAGCGCTTCGAGCTCGCCTACTGGCCGCGCGGGGCCTCGAGGCCGCACTGGAAGCTCGCGGCCGAGATCGGGGAGGCCCTCGGCCTCGCCTTCAAGGTGTCGAGCGCGCGAGAGGTGTGGCGCGAGCTCGGCGGGCGGCTCGGCGACGCCCTGCCCGGATTCGACTGGGACCGGCTGCCCTCGGCCGGCCAGCGCCGGGGCCTCGTCCCCATCGCGGCCGGCACGGTGGACGGCCGGCTCCCCGGCTACCGGGAGCGCGTCCCGAGCGCCCCCGACGGCGACACGCGGCTCGACCTCTTGCAGACCACGAGATAGGAGGAGGCGTGCGGCGCTTTCTCGGCATGGTGCTGTTCTCGGTGGCGGTACCGCTCTCGATGGTGCTCCTCTCGCGGGTGGTCTACTTCATCGACGGCTGGGCGGAGCACGGCGCCCTCTACCTCGGGTTGCCGACGGGCTACGGGGCGGCGGTCGCCAACGTGCTGCTCCTCATGGCCGGGGTGGTGCAGACCACCGCGGCCGCGCTGACGGTGGGCGAGCGCAAGTGGTCGGCCATGATCCAGAACCGGATCGGGCCGAACCGCATCCGCATCCTGGGGCTGTCGGCGGGGGGGATCTTCTTCCTGCTCGCCGACGCGCTCAAGATGATCACCAAGGAGAACATCGAGCCCTCGGCCCGCTCGCGGGTGCTCTACGAGCTCGCGCCCATGGCCGCCTTCGCCCCCTCCTTCGTGCTCTTCGCGGTGGTGCCGGTGGGCCCGCCGGTCGACCTCCACGTCGGGGCGGCCGTGCACCGCATCGCCCTGCAGGTGGCCGACATCGACGCCGGCCTGCTCTTCGTCTTCGGGGCGGCCTCGCTGGCGGTCTACGGGACCGCGCTCGCCGGCTGGTCGTCCAACTCCAAGCTCGCCATCCTGGGCGGGGTCCGGGCGAGCTCGCAGATGATCAGCTACGAGGTCTCGCTGGGCCTGGCGCTCGTCGGGGCCATGATGGCCTCCCAGTCCCTGCGCCTCGAGCAGATGGTGGAGGCGCAGGGCCGGCTGCTCTTCGGCTTCCTGCCGGCGCTGGGGTTCTTCCTGCAGCCCATCGGCATGCTGATCTTCTTCGTCTCGGCCTTCGCCGAGACCAAGCGTGCCCCCTTCGACCTCCCGGAGGGGGAGAGCGAGATCGTCGGCTACTTCGTCGAATACCCGGGCATGAAGTTCGGGATGATGTTCCTCGCCGAGTTCATCGAGGTGGTGGTGCTGGCCGCCATCACCTCGGCGGTCTTCTTCGGCGGCTGGCACCCGGTCTTCTTCGAGGCCTACCTGAAGCAGACCCTCTCCCCGGTCTGGTTCGCCTCGGTGTGCGCCGGGGCCTTCCTCGGCAAGGTGCTGCTCCTCTGCTGGCTGCAGCTCGTCATCCGCTGGACCCTGCCGCGCTTCCGCTTCGACCAGATCCAGAAGCTGTGCTGGAAGATGCTCCTGCCCGCGGCGCTCGGGAACGTGTTCCTCACCGGGGCCCTCATCCTCATCGACCCCTCGCTCGAGCTCTTGGCCGTGGTGGGCCTCCTCGAGATCGTGGCGGTGATCGCCATCACCGGCGCGGTCAGCCGGCGGGTCCCGGCGGGCGGCCGCACCTCGGCGGCCCGCGAGGCGGTGGCCGCCGCCCCGCACTAGAGAGAAGCTCACGATGCCCTACCAGCTAGAGGACCAGGACGCCGACCTGCGCGAGCAGATGTACTTCCCGGAGGTGATCCGGGGGGTCGGCATCCTCATGCGCCAGTTCCTGCGCAACTTCTTCTTCGGGCGCGAGAAGAACCCCGATCTCTTGGCCCGCGACCGCTCCCTGTCCCAGAACGCTACCGTGGCCTACCCGGAGGAGCGGGTCGCCTACCCCCCCGGCTATCGCGGGCTGCACCGCCTGGTCCCGCGCGAGGACGGCAAGCCCCGCTGCGTCGCCTGCTACATGTGCGCCACCGTCTGCCCGGCCCAGTGCATCTACATCGAGGCGGGGGAGTACCCGGACGACCCCATCGAGAAGTACCCGGTCAAGTTCGTCATCGACGAGCTGCGCTGCGTGGTGTGCGGGTTCTGCGTGGAGGCCTGCCCGAAGGACGCCATCCGCATGGACACCGGCGAGCACGCGCCGCCCTCCTACGACCGGGCGGCCCAGGTCTGGGACGAGACCCGGCTCCTGCGCGGCCCGCCCGTCTCCTACCAGTACGACCCGTGGCTCCGCCGCGGCTCCCCCTCCATCCCGAAGGAGAAGCTCGCCGAGATGCGCGCGCGGGCGAAGCCCTTCCCGGCCAACGCCGGCGACGAGTACGCCCAGACGCCCGGCTTCTCGGTGCGCGCGCTGGCGGCCGAGGCCAAGGCGCGGGGCGAGCTCCTCGGCCGGTTCTAAGCTCAGGCCGGCTCGGCCGGTGCGGCGGTGACCTCGCTCTGGCGCAGGGGGGCGATGCGCTGCAGCAAGAGGAGGCCGGGGACCGCCAGGGCGCAGGCCACCACGAAGAAGGTCGGGTAGCCGAGGCGCTGGACCAGCCATCCCGAGGGCAGCCCGGCGCCCCAGCGGCCGAGGCCGAAGAGCGAGGAGAGCAGCGCGAACTGGGTGGCGCTGTAGCGCTTGTCGCAGATCCTGAGGAGCAGCGCCCCCTGGGCCGCGCTGGCGAGCCCCTGGGCGCCGTACTCCCCGGCGATGGCGGCGTAGGCCCAGGTCCGCGTCAGGCCCGAGATGGCGGGGAGGCTCGCGCAGGCGTGCACGTCGAGGGGCACCCCGCGCGAGAAGGCGGTCCCGCTGTAGAGCAGGTTGGCGAGCGCCTGCAGCAACCCGAAGATCCAGAGCGCCCGGCCGAGCCCGACGCGGGTCATCCCGTAGGCGCCGAGGGCGGCCCCGGCGATGGTGGCGAGCGTGCCGACCGTCTTCAGGGCCGCGCCCGCCTCGGCGTTGGTGAAGCACAGGTCCTTGAAGAACGGGTTCACCATGGTCCCGCCCATCGAGTCCCCGAACTTGTAGAAGACCATGAAGAGCGCCAGGACCACGGCGTTGTCGCGCCGGAAGTAGGTGCGCACCGGCTCCACCACCGCCGAGACCAGCGAGCGGGGCGGCCTCGAGGGCCGGCGCGGCTCCTCGGCGAGGAGGGTGAGGCCGGTCATGAGCACGAACAGGCCGCCGATGGCGCCGAAGAGGAGCGGCCACGGCAAGAAGTCGGAGGCGGACACCGCGAAGGCGCCGGCGAGCAGCATGCCCACCCGGTAGTAGAGGATCTTGAGCCCCGAGACCGGCCCCTGCTCGGCCGGCTCGAGCGCCTCCACGCAGTAGGCGTCGTAGGCGATGTCCTGGGTGGCGGAGAGGAAGGCGATGACCATCGCCATGAGGCCGATGAGGAGCGGCGTCGAGGGCGCCCGCCCCGCCGGCGGCACGGCCAGGATCCGGTAGGCCACCAGGGCGAAGCCGCCGAACGCCAGCGCGAGCAGGAGCTGGGTGACGAGCACCCAGCTGCGGCGGCGGCCGGGCCAGGCGAGGGCGTAGCGATCGACGAGGGGCGACCAGAGGAACTTCACCGTCCAGGGCAGCGAGACCCCGGAGAGCAGGCCGATGGTGGCCTTGGGGATCGAGAGGTCGACGAGGAAGAACTGCAGGGTCACCCAGACGAAGCCGAGCGGCATGCCCGAGGAGAGCGCGAGGGCCCCGAGGAGCTGGAGGCGCCTGGAGCGGAGGGAGACGGGCGGCAAGGCCAGGGCAGCTTAGGCGGGAGCGGGGAGTGGCCACAAGCGGCGGCGCCCTCAGGGCGAGGCGGCCGGGCGGACCGCCTTCAGGAAGGCTTGGTGGGGGAGCGCGTTCAGCACCTCCCCGCGGCGCACCCCGCCGCGCCGGGCGGTGGCGACCGCGAAGCGCAGGTAGGTGAGGGCGCTCGTGGCGTGGGCGTCGACCGAGAGCACCACCGGGATGCCGCGCGCCCGCGCCAGCCTGAGGCCGGCCGGATCGAGCTCGAGCCGCTTCGGGTCGCCGTTCACCTCCACCGCGCCCCGCGACCCGGCGAGGGCGTCGAGGACCTCCTCGAGCCGGCAGGCGAACGGCTCCCGCTCGAGGAGCAGCCGGCCCCGCGCATGGCCCCAGATCTTGAAGATCGGCAGGCGCATGGCGCGGACGAGCCGCTCGGTCATCTCCCGCTCGCCCATGCGGTGGCGCGAGTGGACGCTCGCCACCACCACCTCGAGCGCCTCGAGCACGGCGTCGGGGTAGTCGAGCGCGCCGTCCTCGGTGATGTCGGCCTCGGTGCCGCGGAGGAGCCTCACCCGCACCCGCTCCTGCACCTTGGCGATCTCCTCCCACTGGGCCTTGAGCCGGTCGACGGAGAGGCCCCCGGCGTAGGCCGCCGAGCGGGAATGGTCGGTGACGGTGAGGTACTCGGCGCCGAGCGCGTCGGCCGCGAGCGCCATCTCGAGCAAGGTGGCGCGGCCGTCCGACCAGCTCGTGTGGCAATGGACGAAGCCCCGCACGTCCTCCTCGCGGACGAGATCCGCTGGGAGCTCGCCCGCCAGCGCGGCCTCGATTTCGCCGGCGTCCTCGCGCAGCTCGGGCGGGATGAGCGGGAGGCCGGCCCGGGCGTAGAGCTCCCCCTCGCCTTCGAGGGGGAGAGGCTCACCGCCGCCCTGCCGGAAGAGCCCGTGGGGGGTGAGGTGGTAGCCGCGCTCGCGGGCGAGCGCACGCACCTTCCGGCAATGGCCCTCGCTCCCGGTGAGATGGTGCAGGGCGGCGGCGCGGGCCTCCCTCGGCGCGCCGTGGAGCCGCACCTCGAAGCCCCCCGGGAGCCGGACCCGGGATCCCGCCCCGCTCGCCTCCAGGACCTCGGCGCCGGGCCGGAAGGCGGCGAGGTCCGCGGCGAGCGGAGCCTTGCGCTCCGTCGAGGCGAGGAGCACGAGCTCCTCCACCACCTCGGCCATCCGCCGGGCCGACCCGGCCAGCGCGAGGGGCTCCCCGCCCAGGTGAGCCGAGAGCTCCTCGGCGAGCGTGAGCGCGTCGGGGAGGAGCAGCTGCGGCCGCCGGCGGGCCCGAAGGAGGAGCGCCTCCAGGAGGCGCTCCTCGGTCTTCGCCCCGAAGCCCGGCACCCGCTGCACCAGGCCGGCGCGGCAGGCCGCCTCCAGCTCGGCGAGCGAGCCCACCTTGAGCGCGGCGTAGAGCGCCGCCACCTTGCGCGGGCCGAGGTCCGGCAGCTCGAGGAGCTCGAGCAGCCCCGTCGGCAGCTCGCCCCGCAGCCGGTCGAGGAGGGCGGTGTGCCCGGTGAGGTGGAGCTCGGTGATCTTCTTCGCCAGCGCCTCGCCGATCCCGCGCAGCTCGGTGAGGCGCTTATGAGCCACGAGCTCCTCGAGCCCGCCGACGGCCTCCTCGAGCGCCCGGGCTCCGGTGGCGTAGGCGCGTACCTTGAAGGGGTTTTCACCCTTCACCTCCAAGAGGGCGCCGATCTCGCGCAGCGCACGGGCGACCGCGGCCTTGTCGAGCATCCGCAGACCCATATACCCTTCGGTGGCTCATGACGCACTCCCCTACGAGAACCGCCAGAACGGCCCTCGCGCTCCTCACCGGCGCGCTCGGCTGCGCCGCCCCCAAGGAGGCCTGGCACCCGCCCCCGCCCGAGGTCCTGGTGGAGGTCATGCCCCAGCGCGCGGTCGTCACCGTCGACGGCGTGGAGGTGCCGGCTGGCCACCCGGTGGCGGTGCCGGACCCGGCCCACGCCTACGCCTTCCAGGCCGTCCTGGCGGGTTACCTGCCGCTCGAGTCGAAGGCCACCGGCCAGGCGCTCGCGGGCACGCGGCTGGGCCTCGTCCTGCGCCCGGAGGGGTTCGGCCAGGCGCGGAAGCTCGACCTCGACGAGGGGCAGGGCCTCTCGGCGGCCGCGGCCTTGCTCGAGCGGCGCGGCGCCCACGCCGACGCCATGGAGTACGCGGAGCGGGCGGCCGAGGTGGCGCCCGAGCTCCCCCTCGCTCGCCGCGTGCTCGGGGACGCGGCCTACGCGCTCGGCCGCGGGCGGCGTGCAGTGGCCGAGTACAGCGCCTATCTCTCGCTCGCACCGGACGCGCCGGACCGGCGGTCCATCGAGGCGCGCGTGGAGCGCCTGCGGGGAGACCTGACCATCCCGGGGGTCGACCGCTGAGGAGGCCCCGGGGTCCAGGAGGACAAGAGGGCCATGAGCCACGAAGACCACCGACGCGAGGGGCCCACCTCGGTGCGCCTCGCCGTCGTCACCGCCTCGGACACGCGGGGCGAGGCCGAGGACGAGAGCGGAGCCTTCCTCAAGCGGGCCCTTTCGGCGGCCGGGCACCCGGTGGTGGCCTACCGGGTCGTGAAGGACGAACCGGCCGCCATCCGGGCGGCCCTGGCGGAGGCGCGCGCGGCGGGGGCCGAGGTGCTGCTCGTGAACGGCGGCACCGGCATCGCGGCCCGCGACCGCACCTTCGAGGCGGTGGAGGGCCTGCTCGACAAGCGGCTCGACGGGTTCGGCGAGCTCTTCCGCATGCTCTCCTACGCCGAGATCGGCAGCGCCGCCATGATGTCGCGGGCGGTGGCAGGGGTGTGGGGGCGGTGCGCCGTCTTCTCCATGCCGGGGTCGACCGCGGCGGTGCGTCTCGCCTTCGAGAAGCTCATCCTCCCCGAGCTCTCCCACCTCGTGCGCGAGCTCAGGAAGGACGGGGGGAGTGCCCCCCCGCGCTAGAGGGTGATGGCCCTCCCGCCCCGCGGCCTCTCCGAAGGGCGCGCCCGAGCCCTGGCGGCGCTGCTCGAGCGCTTGGAGCGGAGCTTCGACAAGCGCCAGCGGGTCGGGTTCGATCCGGTCGAGTTCCCGCGGCGCCACCGCGACCCGGCCGACCAGGAGGTGGCCGGGCTGTTCGCCTCCGCGCTCGCCTACGGGCGGGTCGAGGCCATGAAGCCGCAGCTCGAGCGGGTGCTCCGGGCGATGGGGGATTCCCCGGCCGCCTTCTGCGAGGCCTTCGCCGCCGCGCCGCGGCCGACCGCCTTCGAGGGCTTCCGCTACCGGTTCAACCGGCCGGTGGATCTGGCCGCGCTCTCCGCGGCGGTGGGGCACGTGCGGCGGGCCCACGGCGGGCTCGGCCACCGCTTCGCCGAGCTGTTCCGGGCGGCGCGGGGAGAGGAGGAGCCTCTGCGCCGGGCGCTCGCCGGGTTCGCCCGCGAGCTGCGCGAGGCGCCGCCGGCGCGGGCCCTGCTCCGGGAGCGCGGTCCGCGCGGGCTCGCCCACCTCTTGCCCCACCCCGAGCGGACCGGGGCCTGCAAGCGGCTCAACCTCTACCTGCGCTGGATGGTGCGCGGCCCGGACGAGGTCGACCTCGGGGCCTGGAAGGCGGTCCCCGCCTCCGCGCTGCTCGTGCCGCTCGACACCCACCTCGCGCGCATCGCCCGCTACCTCGGCCTCACCGACCGCCGCGACCTCTCCTGGCGCACGGCGGCGGAGATCACGGGGAACCTGCGCCGCTTCGATCCGGAGGACCCGGTCCGCTTCGACTTCGCGCTCTGCCACCTCGGCATGAGCGGCGCCTGCCCGCCCCGGCGCCGGGAGGCCTGTTGCTCGGCCTGCGCCCTCCGGACCGCCTGCCGGGCTCGCTTTCGGCCCTGACGGGCCGGAGACGGCGCGAGGCGCTCGGCCCTCGCCGCGAGGTCAGGGGGCGGCGAGGCTGCGGCCGGCGGCCAGGCGGAGCTGGGCCCGGGCGTTCTTCAGGTTGGCGTCGGCCTCTATGCGGGCGGCCTCGGCGCTCAGCGCGTCGCGCTGCGCCTCGAGGAGCTCGAGCTGGCTCGCCGCCCCGGCCCGGTAGCGCTCGAGGGCCTGCTCCGAGGCCTCGGCGCTGACCTGCGCCCCGGTGCGGGCCGAGCGGCTGCGCTCGATGTCGGTCGCCACCGTCCCGTAGGCGTTCTCGATGGCGGCCCGCGCGGCGAGGGTGGCCCGGAGCTCGCGGGCCCTCGCGGCCCGGGCGGCCGCCTCCTGCGAGCGGATGGCGGGAAGGCTCGAGAGGTCGGCCGACCAGCTGAGCGCCAGCGTCGCCTGCCAGTAGGCGTCGTGCCCCACGAAGCCGCTCGCGTTGCTGGCCTGCTCGGTGAAGCTGGCGGAGAGGCTCGGCAGGAGCGCGCGGCGCTGGGCGCTGGCCTGCTCCTCGGCGGCGGCGCGGTTCTCCTCGGCGGACAGCACGGAGGGGAGGTCCTTGTCCGCGGGCTCGAAGGTCTCGAGCGGGGCCTCGGGGCGGAGGTCGTCCTCGGCCGGGGCCGGGGAGGCGAGCTCGGGCCGAAGCCCGGTGAGGGTCGCGAGCGCTCGCGCGGCGACCGCCACCGCGAGTCGCGCCGCCGCCAGCTGCTGGACGTCGCTCTCGACCTCGGCCCGGGCCCGGTCGACGTCGAGGAGGGCGGCCGTCCCGGCCTCCCGGCGCTCGCTCGCGACGCTGAGGCTCACCCGGGCCACCTGGAGCGCCTTCTCCGAGGCGTCGGTGAGCGCCAGGTCGGCGAGGAGCTGGTAGTAGCCCTGGGCCACCTGGGCCTCGACCTCCAGGGCGGTGGCCCGTTCCCCGGCCCGGGCGGCCCCCGCGCTGGTCCGGGCGGCCGCGATGCGCTCGAAGCTCGAGAGGTCGACGAGCGGGACCGTGAGGGTGAGCGAGCCGCTCCAGGCGTCCCGCGGGGTGATGGTGATGGCGATGGGGTTCTGGCCGGGCAGTGGGAACTCCACCGCGGTCTCGTACTGGTTGCGGGTGTAGCTGCCGTGGAGGGCCAGGCCCGGGAGGGCGCGCCCGAGGGCCACCCGCGCCTCGGCCTCCGCCTGCTCGCGGCCGGCTCGGGCCTCGGCGTCGTCGGGCCCGACCTCGCGCGCCCCCTGGAGGAAGGCCTCGAGCGGCTGGAGGGCGGCCGCTCGGCCGCCGGCGGCGAAGAGGGCGGCGGCGAGCGCGGCGGAGCGGACGGGGAGGCTCGGCATGGGGTGCTCCTGGTCTTGCGCGGCACCAGCCGGGAGGGCCGGGGCGGCCTTGACGGATTCAAACAGCAGATTTATACAGCTGATTGAATCCGGGCCGCGCCTCCTCGGGGGCCTGCGCCCCCTCCGGAGGTTCCGGTGAACCGCAAGCGGGTCGGGCTCATCCTGGGCGTGCTCCTCGTCGTCGCCGCGGCCTGCGCGCTCTACGAGGCCGTGAGGCCACGCCCGAACGTCCTCACCCTGACCGGCATCGTCACCACCGACGACGTGGTGGTCGGTCCGCAGGTGCCCGGCCAGCTGGAGCGGCTCCTGGTGCACCAGGGCGACCCGGTGAAGAAAGACCAGCTCCTGGCCGTCATCCAGCCGGCCGAGCTGGAGGCCGATCGCGCCTACTACAGCCACAGCGCCAAGAGCTACGCCTCCCAGGTCGAGGAGAGCGCGGCCGCCCTCCGCTTCCAGGAGCTCGAGACCGCTACCCAGATAAGGCAGGCCGAGGCCAACCTCGCCGCCGCCGAGGCCCAGAAGGCGGAGGCGGCGGCGAACCTGGACGACGCGCACCTCACCTTCGAGCGCCAGGACCGGCTCGTGAAGCACGGCGCCGCCGCCGAGCAGGACTTCGACCACGCCCGCACCGCCTATGAGGCGGCCCGGGCGCGGCTCGACTCGCTCGGGCGGCAGGTCGACGCCCAGCGCGCGGCGCTCGAGCTGGCCCGGGCCAACGGCGAGCAGGTGGCGGTGCGCCGCGGCGCCCTCCTCGCGAGCCAGCAGCAAAGCGACGCCGCCGAGGCCGAGCGCGCCAAGGCCGACGTGCGGCTCTCCTACGCCGAGGTCCACGCACCCATCGCCGGGGTGGTGGACGTGCGGGCGGCCCGGACGGGCGAGTACCTGAACCCGGGCCAGGCCATCGTGACCCTCATCGACCCGGACGACCTGTGGGTCCGGGTGGACGTCGAGGAGACCTACGTCGACCGGATCCGCCTGGGCGAACGGTTCACCGTCCGCCTGCCCTCGGGCGAGGAGCGGGTGGGGACCGTCTTCTACCGCGGCGTCGACGCCGGCTTCGCCACCCAGCGCGACGTCTCCCGGACCAAGCGCGACATCAAGACCTTCGAGGTGCGGCTCCGCGTCGACAACGCCGACCGGCACCTCGCCGTCGGCATGACCGCCTACCTGCTCTTCCCGGTGGGTCGCTAGGGAGGCGCCATGGCGGCCATCGAGGTCCGGGGCTTGACGAAGCGCTTCGAGGATCTCGTGGCGGTGGACGACATCTCCTTCGCGGTGGAGGAGGGCGAGATCTTCGGGCTGCTCGGCCCGAACGGCGCCGGCAAGTCCACCCTCATCCGCATGCTCACCACCCTCGTCCCCCCGACCCGTGGTACCGCGCTCGTGGGCGGCCACGACGTCCTCGAGGATCCGGACGGGGTGCGCCGCTCCATCGGCGTCATCCCGCAGGCCATGACGAGCGACCTCGAGCTCTCGGTCGAGGAGAACCTGCTCGTCTTCGCCAAGCTCTACGGGGTGCCGCGGGCGCGGCGGCGGGCGCTCATGGCCGAGCTCCTCGCGGCGGTGGAGCTCACCGACTGGGCCGACCGGCCGGTCAAGTTCCTCTCCGGCGGCATGCGCCGCCGGGTGGAGATCGCGCGCGGGCTCATGCACGAGCCGCGCATCTTCTTCCTCGACGAGCCGACCACCGGACTCGATCCCGTCTCGAGGGTGGCGGTGTGGGAGATGCTGCGGCGCATCAAGGCCAAGCGGAACCTGACGGTGCTCCTCACCACCCACTACATGGACGAGGCCGACAAGCTGTGCGACCGCATCGCCATCGTGGACCACGGCCGGCTGGCCGCCCTCGACTCCCCCCTGAAGCTCAAGGCGAGCGTGGCGGGCAAGAACGTCCTCGAGGCGAGCTTCGACGCCGTCCCCGCCTCCTGGCAGGAGCGGCTCGAGGCCCTGCCGGCCGCCAGCCGGGTGACCGGGCAGGACCACGTCTTCCGCATCACCTCCTCGGACGGGCCGGCCACCACCAAGGCCCTCATCGAGGCCGCCGAGGCGGTGGGGGTGAAGGTGCTCTCGCTCGCCATCCAGAGCACCACCCTCGACGACGTGTTCGTCCACTTCACCGGGCGTCAGCTGCGCGACGCGCTGCAGGAACCGTCCTTCAGGGACCGGTTCATGGCGGGCCGGCGCTAGAGAGGCGGAGGTCCCCGTGTACCGAACCTGGGCCATCATCGAGCGTGAGCTCCGCCGCTTCCGACGCAGCCCCACCCTGATCGTGGTCTCGATGGTCTTCCCGCTCGCCCAGCTGGTGGTGCTGGGTTACGCCTTCGGGGGTAACCTGCGGGGCCTCAAGGTCGGGTTCGTCGACCAGGACCAGGGGCTCCCCGCCCTCCGGCTGCGCGAGCTCTCCGGCGCGGTGACCGCCAACGCCCGCACCTTCCAGGCCATCCCTTACCGCGACGGCGGACGGGCTCTCGCCGACCTGCGCAACGGCCGGCTGAACGGCGTGCTCGCCATCCCGCCCGACTTCTCGCGGCGGTCGCTCGCCAAGGACGACCCGCGGGTGTCGCTCATCGAGGACAACACCGACAACTTCGTGGCCGCCACCCTGCAGAACGCCTTCACCGGCCTCGTCGCCGCCTACGACGAGCCGGGGCCCGATTCCCGGCGCGTCCCGAGCCACGTCAGCCTGGACGTGGTGGAGGTCTACCCCTACGTGCCGTACATCCAGTACCTCCTGCCAGGGTCGATCGTCATGTCGATCTTCATGATGGTGATGATCGGCGGCGGCATCATCTTCATCGACGACAAGGCGCGCGGGCTGCACGAAGGGTACCTCGTGACGCCGATCACGAAACTCGAGCTGATCGCCGGCTTCAACATCTCGGGGACGATCAAGGCGGTGCTCGCCGGCTCGTTCCTGATGATCATCGGATCGCTCATCGCGGGCATCCCGAACCCGTTCGACGCGATGCGGCTCGTCCGGCTCTTCGTGGTGATCGTCGTCACTTCGTTCGCGCTGATCAGCATGATGTTCTTGCTGATGGTGCGCGTCAGCGATCCGCTGCTGCCGCGCGCGGTGTTCGGCGTGCTGACGATCCCCCCCGATTTCTCCCGCCGCGTGCTGGCGCGCGAGCAGCCCCGCGTCGCCTTGATCCAAGACAACACGGACGGCGTGGTCTCCGGGTCGC
>DATJVF010000378.1:0-4132 GCA_035501995.1 Anaeromyxobacteraceae bacterium | reverse complement strand
CTGTCCGGGTTCGGCGAGCACGACCGGCGCACCCTCGCCTACCTGGCCCGGGGGGACCCGGCCGGCTTCCACCGCGACGCGGTGGTGGACGACGAGCGCCGGCGCGTGTGCGGCGTCGCGCCCATCTACGCCGCCATGCGTGCCTCGGGTCGGGGAGCGAAGCTACTGCACTACGGGCAGTGGACCGACGGGACCGACATGGTCTCCTACGCGGCTGCAGTGGGCTAGGCGAGTCCCCCGACCTCTCAGGGAACCTCCCCCTCCTCGTCGCCCGCGGCCGGAGCCTCGGCGTACTCGATGGCGCAGCGCGGGCAGAACTGGTTCGGGGGCGGCACGCCGGGCAAGGCCACCGTCGGTCCGATCGCCCCGCACAGCTGGCAGCGCCCCGACAGGCTCACCTCACCTCGGTCGACCGGGCTTTCCTTGGTGGACTCGCGCATCGGCTACTCCTTGCTCCGCCTGGAACCCTTCGGCACCACCAGCCCCCGGGAGAGACGGCGCAGCACGTTCTTGCTCTGACGCCTCTTGTACCGCTCGTGACTCGACTCGCCTGCCTCGTTGGCGCGGGCCGTCGCCGCGTCCAGGATCTGGAACTCGACCAGCGAGAAGACGATCCGGCCGAGGTCCTCCTCGAGGGTTCCCCCCGGGAGGAGCTCGTCCACCCGGATCGGCAGGTCCACCACGAAGTTCAGCATGCGGTACCCCTTGCCGCTGAACGCGTTCACCGGCTGGCGTTCACCGGCCTCGATGTCGAGGGGCGCCTGCAGCTCGGGGATGATCGCGTCCGCCGAGGGGTGCCGGCCGACGATCTCGCGGAAGCGCACCAGGCTGTTGTGGGTCTGCCCGGGGACCACGAAGTTGAAGGGGAAGAGCTCGCGGGCGAGGTAGTGCAGGACGGAAGGGATCTGGTCGCGCCGCTCGGTGACGATCCGGTAGCGCACGCGGTCGAAGACCTGCGCGGCCACCGTCTCCCGCTTGGCCAGGAGCTTGGTGATGAGGGAACTGCGGGTCTTCACGTTGCCCAGGAACTCCACCACCGGGAGCGCGTCCCGCGACATGGCCCCGGCGACCGCCATGACCCGCCGGTCGACCCGCTCGGCGAGGTCAGCTTCCCGGATGGGCGTCCGGAAGAGGAGCTCGCGCGCCTCGAGGTGGTGGACGACGTGCATGCACTTCAGGACGACGCAGGCGATGCGCCGGTACCTGGGCGGACCGGCGGCGCCGCTCGCCAGCAAGAACAGGTCGCGCACGTCCGAGGGCTGTGCCACCGGGGCGGCCACCCGGTATCCGAACGCCTTGCGGAGGTACTCGACGGCCTGCTCCAGGATGGCCTGTAGCCGCCGCCGGTCGCGCGGATCGTCGGGGTCGAAGAGGTTCAGGCGCAGGAACTCGTTCACCTGGGCCGTGTCGGAGAAGTGCAGCCTCCGCCAGTCCACCACCGAGGAGCCGCGCAGGATGAGCCGGATCGCCTCCAGCTCGCCGAGGTCCATGTCCTCGACCCGCCGGTAAGTCTTCGGCGCCGCCCTGTCGAACTTGAAGGCCAAGATCTCGCTCCAGTCCGGGTGCGAGGAGAGATTTGCTCCCCGTGCCCCGGATGGTCAAGCGGGACTCGCGGGTGCCCGACTGACCCGATCGCTCATGAGCGGGGGCGCGGCAGGCCGTCCGGCAGGGCCTTGGCGGGGCACGCCCCTCCGAGCCTCACGACCGCAGCGGGACGTCCCCCGCGCCTAGAACTTGAACGGGAAGATCACCTCTTGACCGGTCGTGCGCGACTGCGGGAAACGGGTTCCCTTCACGACGCTCGTGATGCAGGCGGCGATGGGCTGCCGGGCAAACTCCTCCGAGACGACTCGTACGTCGCGCACGCTCCCGTCGGCGGAGATGATCCAGCGCATGCGCAAGGTTCCAGTGGCGTCGGGGCTCGCGGCGCGCTGCTGGTCGGTGCAGTGGACCAGCGCGGCCTTCTGGCCCGCCACGGCCTCGTTGATCTGGGAGATGGAGACCTTGTCGGGGAGATCGCCTCCCGGAGCCGGAGGGACATAGACGCTGCGCTTGGGGGCCTTACCGGCGAGCTCCTTCTCGATCTCGTCGTCGCCCGCCACGTCGAGCAGGGGATCGCCACCCTGGGCCTTCGCCGGCGGCTCGTAGACCTTTTCGGAGGGCGCGGCGGCAGGCTGCGCGGCCGCCACCCGCGGGGGAACCCTCTTCGGGGCCTTGGGGGCGTCGGCCTCGGCCCGCGCCCGCGCGGGCTTCTTGCGCGGCGGGGGGGTGGGCGCCGGCTCGGGCGAAGGGGCCGGCGCAGGGGGAGCGGCGGCCTCGGCCGGAGGCGGGGCGGGCGGCGGCTCGGCCGCCGCAGCCACCGGCGGAGGGGCGGCGGGCGGCGACGACGCCGCCGGAGGAGCGGGTGCGGGTGTAGGGGCGCTCGCCGCGACGGCTGGAGGAGCCGGCGCCGGCTCAGGGGCCGGCGGGGGCGCGGCCGCCGTGGGGGCCTGGGCCACCGGCGCGAGGGGCAGCCCCGGCCGGAGCAAAAACTTCCAGGCGACCGCGGCCGCCACCGCGAGGAGCACCATCATGAGAACGCCGACGAGGACCACGCTCCTCGTGGCCTTCCGCTGCAGCCGGCGGATCTCGGTCGTGCCCGGAGCGGGAGCCGGGGCTGGCTTGAGCGCGGCCTCGCTGGTGGTGGTCTCGAGCCCCTTCAGCGTGAGCGGAAGGACGTTCGTGGGGTCCACCCCTCCCTCGGGGAGGCCCATGCGATCGACGAGCGTCGTGCCCTTCATGTCGAGAGCGAGCTCGCTGGACTCGGGCCGCTTGAGGGAGGCGATCTCCTGGTTCGCGAGAGCGGCGAGCGCGCTCGCGGCGCTCGGGGTCCAGGAGACGTCGTGACTCGTCTGGGTCCCATTGGCGACGCTGCTCGCCGGAACGGGGGAGGTCGGCGGCTCGAGGGTGAGGGTGGGTGAGGACGGCGGCGGCTCGGGCGCCGGGGAAGGCGTCGGGGCGTGGCGCGCGCCGCGCGGGACCGGCGCCAGGTACTGCGCCATCTCGGGGATGGTGGAGATGGCGACCCAGTCGGTCATCCCGGGCCGCCAGGCCAGGGTGTCAGGGCCGATCTCGCCCGCCTCCCAGCGCACCTTTACGGCCTCGGCGAGGAGCGGGCCGACCTGGCGGTCGTCGATGGCCACGTACCACTCGGAGACTGTCGTGGCCGCGGGCGCGCCCTCGTCTGAAGTGGGAGAGGCCGGGGTGGGGGCGGCCGGCACCACCGGACCCGGCTCGCCCTCGGAGGCCGAGCGCTCCTCGGCGGCGAGCCCGGGGGAGCCTCCGCCGAAAACGTTCTCGAAGGCGGTGCCGAGCTCGCGCTCGAGGGTCGTCTCGGGGGGCGCATCCCTCGTCGGAGCGGCCGCAGATTCCACCGGGGGTGGTGGCATGGGCGCGGGGGGCGCGACCTCCTCCACCGCCGGGGCCCGCTTCACGAGCACCACGTGGCTGCACTTCTTGCAGCGCACCCTGACGCCCTTCGGGCCAACCTTCTCGTCCGAGATCATGTACTGCGCGCCGCAGCTATCGCAGGAGAATCGCATCGCGTCCCTGAACGTCGAACCCCGGGCCTCGTCGGCCGGGCTAGTGTCGCTCACGCCGCCTGCCCCAGGCGGCGGGTGGGCAAAAACTTCTTTGCGATCTTAGGTTTGTACGCTCCCAGGGTCAAGGAAGTGGCCCCCGGGGCGCGAGGCGCCGTCGGGTCAGGCGCTCGCCGGGATGGCGACGGAGAGCCCGAGGCGCTCGCGCAGGAGGGCGTAGTCCTCCGTGGTGCAGAAGAGGGCGAGGTCGCGCAGGCGCGCCTCCGGCCTGAGCTTGGAGACGGTGGCCCGTTCGGCGAGCACCATCTTGCGCGCCACCTCCAGGTCGGCGGCGAGGAGCGTGCCGACCCGGTTGGCGGTGAGTTCGACGCCGTCGAGGTAGGCGCGTAGGTCGCCGGGCTGCTGGTTCTCGCAGTAGGCCCGCGCGAGGAGCTTCAACCTCTGGGTGCGGGTCGACTCGGGGAGCGCCTTCTCGAGGCGCCGCTTGAGGCGCTCCACGAGGTGCAGGTCGCCGGTGATGGCGAAGCGGGAGGTCCCGAGGCTCACCGCCGCTT
>DATJVF010000377.1:0-2876 GCA_035501995.1 Anaeromyxobacteraceae bacterium | reverse complement strand
TCTCGGCGAGCGCCAGGCGCTCGCCGCGCGCGGTGAGCCGCGTCACCACCAGGGACGCGATCTCCTCCTTGCCCTCGGCGAAGATGGCCTCCCCGAAGAGGCGGCGCACGGCGTCGAGGATGCGCTCGGCGCGGGCCTCGGCGTCCTCCCCGACCACGCTCCACTTGACGTGGATCTCGGGCCAGTGGGCGCGGTAGCCGAACTTGACCCCGGTGTTCTCCGCGGCGTCCATGATGGGCCGCATGGCCTCGTCGGCGTGCGACTCGGGGATGCCGATGAGCTTCACCAGCCGGGCGGCCGCTCCGGTGCCGGTGCGGGCCGCCACCCGCGGCAGCACCACCTCCTCGCACAGGCCGCGGTACTCGACCGGCACCCCGGGCAGGCAGTAGAGCTCTCCCCGGCCGAGCAGCACCCGGAAGCCGGGCGCGGTGCCCCAGCGGTTGGGCAGGATCTCCGCCCCGCGCGGGAAGCGCGCCTGCTTGGCGTTGTTGCGGGTCATGACCCGCCCGAGCTTCTCGAAGCGGGCCCGGATGGCGGCGAGCGAGGCGGCGTCCTCGAGGAGCGGGACGCCCAGGGCGGCTGCCACGCACTCCGCGGTGAGGTCGTCCTCGGTCGGGCCGAGGCCGCCGCTCATCACCACCAGGTCGGCGCGGCCGGTGGTCTCGGCCAGGGCGGCGAGCAGGTCCGGCCGGTCGTCCCCCACCAGCGTCTTGCGGCGGACCATGACTCCCAGGTCCCACAGGCGGTCCATGAGCCAGGCGCTGTTGGTGTCCACCACCTGTCCGGTGAGCAGCTCGTCGCCGGTGGAGAGGATCTCGACCACCGGCGGGCTCACGGCAAGAGCTCCAGGCAGAACCAGTGGAGGGGGGTGCAGCCGGTGACCTTCTGCAGGACGAGCCTCAGGACGAGGAGGGCGAGGAAGGCCCACACCCCGGCGGCGACGTCGTCCATCACCACCCCGAAGCCGTTCTTCACGCGGTCGAGGGCGCTCGCCGGCCAGGGCTTCACGACGTCGAAGAGGCGGAAGAGCAGGAAGCCGGCGGCGGCGTCCTGCCAGGACCAGGGGGCGAGGGCCATGGTGACGAGGTACCCCGCCACCTCGTCGATGACGATCGGGGACGCGTCCACCACCTTCCAGTAGCGCCCGGCCGCGGCGGCCGCAAAGCAGGCGAGCGCGATGAAGGCCAAGAGGGTGAGGAGGTAAAGCGGCAAGGGGAGCGGGCGCAGGACGAAGAAGAGGGGGATGGCGCCCAGGGTGCCGACCGTGCCGGGCGCGAGGGGCACGAACCCGCACGGACCCCAGGCGGCCAGCACCGCCCAGGCCCCGGGCGGGCCGTCGGGGATCCCCTTCTTCGCGCCGGAGAGTGAGGGCGCCGTCGGAGCGGCGCCAGGAGCAGGATCGCGAGCCACTTTAGATGTACTCGTCTCCCTCTTCCTTGGCGCCGACCTCGTCCTCGTCGTCCGGCTCGAGGGCCGGGTCGGCCTCGAGCTGGGCGCGCACCGCCGGGTCGAGCGCCGCCACGGCCGGGCGCCGGTGGCCGATGACCCACTCGGCGAGCCCGAGCACGATGTAGGCCCCCATGTAGACCACCATCACGAAGGAGGCGCGGGTGGCGATCCCGACCGCCAGGCCCCCGAGGCACATGAGCGCGAAGATGGCCAGGCTCTTGGGCGACAGGTGCACGTCCTTGAAGGTCCGGTAGCGGACGGTGGAGACCATGAGGAAGGAGAGGAGCGCGACGACCGCCGCGATGGGCAGGCGCGCCGAGGCGTCGGTGATCGACCCGAAGGCCCGGTAATGGGCGATGACGATGGAGACGATGGTGCCGGCGGCCAGCGGGATGGGCAGCCCGACGAAGAAGCGCGAGGAACCCTTCTCGCCCCGCTGGGCGAGCACGTTGAAGCGGGCGAGCCGCAGCGCCCCGCAGGCGGCGAAGGCGAAGCTCAGGAAGAAGCCGAGCAGGCCGAGCGGCGAGAGCGCCCACTTGTAGACGAGCAGCGCCGGCGCGGCCCCGAAGGAGACCACGTCGGCCAGGCTGTCGAGCTCCACCCCGAAGTCGGACTGGGTCTTGGTCATGCGGGCGACCCGGCCGTCGAAGGCGTCGAAGAAGATGGCGAAGAAGATGGCGAGGGCGGCCTGGTTGAGCTCGGCCGGGGAGGCGTCCCCGGCGCACAGGGTCATGGCGTAGAAGCCGAGGCAGATCGAGCTGCAGGTGAACAGGTTCGGCAGCACGAACATGGCCTTGCGGAGATTGATCTGCATGCCCGGCGGCCCCTCTCGCGTCCTCCTCCGCTGGAGGCTGTCACGCGCGCGGGCCTTTGTCGAGGGGCATCCTCACTTCGAGGGAGCGGTCGAAATCGCGCGCGCTCCCGGGCGGATGGCGGCGCGGAGGGAGGGTGCTCCCGCGCCAGGGCGAGGTCAGGGGCGGCCCGTGGCCTGGTGGGCGAGGAGCAGCGCGAGCGGGTCCTCGGCGCGTCCGCCGCGCCAGACCTCGAAGTGCAGGTGCGGCCCGGTCGAGCGCCCGGTCGAGCCGACGAGCCCGAGCGGCGCGCCGGCGAGGACGCGATCGCCCGGGGCGCACAGGAGGTGCGAGAGGTGGGCGTAGCGGCTCGAGAGCTCGCCCGCGTGGCGCAGGAGGACCGCGAGCCCGTAGCCCGCCCGCGGGCCGGCCTCCACCACGTAGCCGTCGGCGGCCGCGCGCACCACCCGGCCCGGCGCGGCGGCGAGGTCGATGCCTTGGTGCATGCGCGGCACGTGGTCGATGGGGTGGAGCCGCTCGCCGAAGGGGGAGGTGACGTCGGCGTCCTCGAGGGGCCAGGCGAGGGCCGGCGGGCGGGTGGCGGAGAAGGGCGAGTCGCCCTGCGCGCGCGCCAGG
>DATJVF010000376.1:0-11003 GCA_035501995.1 Anaeromyxobacteraceae bacterium | reverse complement strand
CCGACCCGGGCGGCCCTCTTCCTTTCCGTGGTGGGCGGGGAGCCGGTCAGCCGCGGAACGGGAAGAGCCCAGCCGCCACCCGCCCGAAGGCCTCGAGCACGAACCCCGGAAAGATGAGGACCGGCGCGGCGAGCAAGAGGCCCACCACCAACGCCCAGGCGCGCGGCCTCTTTACGCGGGCCTGGGTCTCCATGAAGATCGAGGTGCCGAAGAGCACCAGGGTGGCGGTGGCACCCACCGCGAGCGCGCCGGGGAGCGGGAACCCGTAGGCGCGCAGGGCGGCCGCCACCGCGGCGAACCCGACCGCGTTGAGGAGGTCGCGGCCGTTCCCGGCCCACCAGGCCCGCCGCTCCTCGCGTCGCAGCCTGAGGCCGATCTCCTGCAGCAGCACGAGCAGCGCCACCGCGGCGAGGTAGGCGCAGGCCGCCGCGCCGCGGTACAGCTCGCTCCTCGCCTCGAGGCTCCACATGGGGTCCCCGCCGCCGGCCCCCCCCCCGTGCTGCGCGCGGGGCCGTGACCGCCCCGATGGTACCCAAAGGCCGGGCCCGAGCGCCACGCCCCAGGACACCGGCCCTGCGAGAGGGCGGGTGGCGGTATAGCCATCGGGTGCTCCACGCGCGCCCTGCGGCCGTGCTCCCCGCCCTCCTCGCCTCTTGGGCGCTCGCCTGCATCGAGCGCGCGCCCGGGAGCGGCTCGCGGCGCGAGCGGGTTCCCCCGGCCGTCGCCGCCCGCTACGTGCTCGCCTCGGTGGAGCCCCGCATCGCGGTGGGCGCCGTGTACGGGGGCGCCCTCGAGCTCGTCGGACTCGACCTCGATCCCCCCACCCTGTGTGCGGGGCGGCCGACCGCCCTCACCCTCTACTGGCGCGTCCTCGCGGAGCCGGAGGCCCGCTGGGACGTCTTCGTGCACCTCGACGGCCCGGGGGTCCCGCGCGTCCACGGCGACCACGCACCGGCCCGGGGCGCCTACCCGACCACCGCCTGGCGGCGGGGGGAGATCGTGCGCGACCCGCTCTCGCTCACCCTCCCCGCCGACGAGCCGGCCTCGGTGCTCGAGGCGTGGGTGGGCCTGTTCGCCGGCGCCGAGCGGATGCCGGTCACCCGGGCCGGGCCGCTCGGCCGCGACGGCGAGGACCGCGCGCTCGTCGCCCGCATCCCGGTCCTCTGTCAGTGAAGCCAACCGCTCCGGGGTACGGGTGCGCCGAGACCTGCGAGTCCGCCCGCGGTCACGGGATCAGGGGACGGGAGCGAGCCCGGACGGGCCGTGGCCGGCGAGCCTGTCCCACCCTCGCCGCCAGGGGGCGCCCGGGTATCGAAAGGTGATACACTTCTTCGCAGGCTCGAATGTGATCGCTCCTCGACCCAACGGCCGCCCGAATGGCCGCACTCGGATCGGCCAGCTGCTCCGCGAGCAAGGCCTGGTCGACGACGACCAGCTGCGCAGTGCCCTCGCCCACCAGATGCGCTGGGGCGGCCGGCTCGGTCGTTCACTCCTGGTCCTCAGGTTCGTGGGCGAGCAGGCGCTGCTCCACACGCTCTCCAGGCAGCTCGGGGTCCCGCTGGTGCACATCGGCCAGCGGCACGTCCCGCCCGAGGTGCTCGCCCGCGTGCCCGCCAAGCTGGTCCTCGCCCGCTGCCTGCTCCCGCTCGAGATCGTCCGCGAGCGGCGCTACCCGCGGCTGGTGGTGGCCTTCGCCAACCCGGAGGACCTGCACCTGCGCGACGAGGTGGCCTTCGCGGCCGGGCTGGAGGTCCTGCCGGTCCTGGCCGGCGAGGAGGACCTGCAGCGGGCCATCGCCAACCACTTCTCGGGAACGGCGGCCGGACGCGGCCGGGGGAGCGACGGGATCGAGCTCCCCGACGAGCCCGCCGAGCCGATGCGCCTCGTCGACGGCCGCGACATCCACCACTGACCGCCGGGCGGGCCGCTCGTTTCGCCTTCAGGGCGCGCCACGGCGGGGGCGGTCGAGGCCGGCCCGGAGGGTCCTCGCCAGCTTGGGCAGGCCGTCGGGCTTCTGTACATAGGCGAAGGCCTCCGCCAGGTCGCCGTGCCGGGCCACCGCCTCCTCGGAATAGCCGGACATGAAGACCACCAGCGCCTCCGGGTGGCGCTCGCGGAAGCGCTGCGCGAGCTCGGGGCCGCTGAGGTGCGGCATGACCACGTCGGACAGCAAGACGTCGATGCGGCCCGGGTCGCGCTCGGCGAGCTCGAGGGCCTCGCGCCCGTTGGCGGCGGAGAGGACCAGGTAACCCTCGGCGCGCAGCCTTCGCTCGATGGCCGCCCGCACTGCCCGCTCGTCCTCCACGAGGAGGACCCGCTCGCCGCGGCCCGACCGGATCGCCTCCGACGTATCGGCCGGCCGGGGCGACGGGGCGGGAAAGCCTTCCCCTACCGGCAGGTAGATCTCGAAGGTCGAGCCCTGGCCGGGGCTGCTGCGCACCTCGAGGAAGCCGCGGCTCTGCCGCACGATGCCGTAGACGGTGGCGAGCCCGAGCCCGGTGCCGCGGCCCGGCCCCTTGGTGGTGAAGAAGGGCTCGAAGATGCGGGCCCGGGTGGCGTCGTCCATGCCGGTGCCGCTGTCCTTGACCGACAGCCGGACGTAGCGTCCGGGCGCGGCCCCGTGCTCGCGGGCTCCGTCGGCTCCGAGCTCGCAGGCCGAGGAGCCGATGGTGAGCCGGCCGCCCTTGGGCATAGCGTCGCGTGCGTTCACCACCAGGTTCACGAGCACTTGCTGGAGCTGGCCGGGGTCGGCCAGCACCAGCGGCAGCTGTGGCCAGAGCTCGGTCACGATCTCGATGTCCTCGCCGATGAGGCGGCTCAGCATGTTCTCGACCCCGGTCACCACCTGGTTCAGGTCGAGCACCTCGGGCTTCAGCACCTGGCGCCGGCTGAAGGCCAGCAGCTGCTGGGTGAGGGCGGCCGCGCGCGAGGCCGCCTTGTGGATCTCCTCCACGTCGGCCCGGACCGAGTCCCCCGGGGTGAGGGCCTCGAGGGCGAACTCGGCGTTGGCCTTGACCGCGGTGAGCAGGTTGTTGAAGTCGTGGGCCACCCCGCCCGCCAGGGTACCGATGGCCTCCAGCTTCTGCGCGTGGCGCAGCTGGTCGCGAAGGCGGTTCTCCTCGGTGATGTCGCGCGCCACCAGCACCTGGTTGACGGTGGTCCCGGCGAGGTCCTGCACCGGCGAGGTGACCACCTCGAGCTGGAGCAGGTCGTGCTCGCCGCGCCGGACCGAGAGCTCCCCGCGCCAGGGCCGGTTCTCGCCGAGGGCTCTCGAGAGGCTCTCGACGGCCTCGGGCTCGCTGTGGGCGCGGAAGGCCTCCGCCACCGGCCGGCCGCGGACGGCCTCCCCGGCCAGGCGCTCGAAGGCCGGGTTGGCGTAGTCGACCGCGCCGCAGGCCTCGGTGAGCGCGATGGCCTCGGAGGCCTGCTCGACAGCCCTCGCCAAGAGGCCGTGCGCCGACTCGAGCCGCTGGCGCTCGGCCATCTCGCGCTCGAGCGCGCGGTGCTTCTCGCCCACCTCGTGCTCGCGCCGCAACGACTCGCGCAGCCGCGCCCGCAGGACGAGCGACTTCACGGTGTGGTAGACCGCCAGCACCAGGATGGCCATGAGCGCCGCCGCGGCCGCCGCGAGGCTGAGTGCGCTGAAGGCCGGCGAGGCCTCGGCGAGGTAGGAGGTCGCGAGGTCGATCCGCACCAGCGACAGGCCCTGCCCGGGAATGGGCTCGCGTACCGCCAGGTACCGCCTCGCCCCGCCCCGAGCCTCCTGGGCGCCGCGGAGCTCGGTGGTGCGCCCGGGCGGGAGCGAGCCCAGCACCGGGAGGGCCAAGGCCGGGGCGGGGGCGCTCGCGCCAGGGCGGTAGGCCCGCCCGTCGCCGTCGAGCACCAGGACCGCGGTGGGGTTCGGCGTCCCGCTCGCGGCGAGCGCCCGCAGGATGGCGTCCGGCCGGATGGAGGCCACGAGCCGCCCAGCTTCCTTGCCGTGGACGCGGCGCGGCCAGGCGACGAGCAGGGCCCGTCCGTCGGCGCCGATGCGCACGAGGCCGGGCCGGGCCGCGCCCCGCGCCTCGGCGGTCGAGACCGCCCCGGGCTCGGTCGACGCCTCGGTGACGAGCGCGCCCTCCTGGTCGAAGAGCGCGATGCGGCCGAGCTTGGGCAGGACGGCGCCGGAGGGCTCAAGGAGCGCGAGGAAGCGCTCCCGTACGAGGTCCTGGCCCAGGCGCAGCTCCTCCGGCCCGGCCCCGAGCACCCTCCGCTCGTCGAGGGCCGAGACCTCCCGCGATTCCGCGAGGTGCCTGAGGTCGTCGCCGGCCGAGGCGAGGAGGTACTCGAGCGCCACCGCCTCGGCGTGGGTCTGCTGCACGCGCTGGTCGAGCAGGTTCTGGCGCAGCGTGAGCGCGGCGCGGTGATCGAAGAGGAGCAGGTAGCCCACGAGGAGGACCAGCGCCGCCCCGGTGAGGATGACCACCCCGAGCCGGAAGGCGACCCCGAGCGGCTGGCCATCGCGCCAGATGAGAGGGATGCGGGCCATGGACTAGCGGCCTGCCCCGCGCAGCGAGCGGTCCTCGAGACGCCCTGCGGCGGACGCCCCCGACGGCTCCCCCGAGGCGGAGCGGGGGCGCATCGCACCTTGGCCTTCCATGGACGACCTCTCGGGCCCTCAGACGCCCGCCGGCACCGCGCAGGCCCTCCCCGCGCAGCCGCCGCCGGACGGAAGGGGCGCGCTTGCCAGCCCCGGACCACGCTGACCGCGAGCAATTCCTCAGTCGAGGGATGGGTCCCCGCTCTCCCGGGTCGGGCTCGCCTCACCGGCCTCTCCGGGAGAGGCGCGCGGCCCGGGCCCGAGACTCGTCCGGCGACGAGGCTCCTCCGAGGGGAGGGCCCTCAGGGGAAGGCCGAGCGCGGCTTCCTCACCGCGGGCGCGCTCGGTGGTCCGCCGGTTGTGGGCGAGCACGTCGACCAATCAGGCGCTCCGCATCCTGTTCGTGGTGCAAACGGATAGTCCATGGGCTCATGAGGGAGACGTTGCCGTTGTTACCTTGAGTACGCCAGTCTCGGGCGAGATCCTGGGCAGCCGGCCGGGGGGGGCTCAGCCGAGGTCCGACGCGGGCAGGAGGTCCGCGAGGAGGGCCCGCACCTCGGCGGCCTCGGCGAGCTCGAGGGCCTGCCTGGCCCTGGCCTTCGCCGCCCGGTGGTCGAGGCGCCTCACCCTCGCCTTGGCGAGGGGGATGTCGGGCCCGCCCAGGCTGAGCGCGTCCACGCCGAGCCCGACGAGGGCGGCCAGCGCGGCGGGGTCGTTCGCCATCTCCCCGCACGCGCTCACCGGCCTCTGGTAAGCGTGAGCGGCCTCGATGGCCCTCGAAACGAGCCCGAGCACGGCCGGCTCGAGCGGATCGGAGAGCGCCGCGAGGCGGGGGTGTCCGCGCTCGGCGGCGAGCGTGTACTGCACGAGGTCGTTCGTGCCGAGGGAGAGGAAGTCCGCTTCCCCTGCGAAGGCGCTGGCGCAGAGGGCCGCCGAGGGCACCTCGACCATCATCCCGACCTCGAGGGCCCGGCCGGCGACGCCCACCTCTCGGCAGGCCTCCTCGAGGAGAAGCCGCGCCTGCCTCCACTCGGAGCGGGTCGCGATCATGGGAAACATGACCCTCACCTTGAACTCGGAGGCGAGGCGGGCGATGGCGCGCAGCTGCCCCTTGAACCCGCCGGGCTCGGCCAGGGAGACCCGGATGGCCCGAAACCCCAAGAACGGGTTCGCCTCCGGCGCGGCGCCGAAAAGCGGCTTGTCCCCGCCGGCGTCGAGTGTGCGCACGGTGAGCGGCCGTCCCTCGAGCGCCTCGGCCACCGCCCGATACGCCGCGTACTGCTCCTCCTCGGAGGGGGGCCGGCGCCGCCCGGCGAAGAGGAGCTCGGTGCGGAGCAGGCCCACCCCCTCCGCCCCCAGTGCCGTGGCCGCCCGCGCCTCGGCGGCGCCGCTCACGTTGGCCAGTACCTCCACCCGATGCCCGTCCCTCGTCACCGCCGGGAGGGCCCCCTCGGCCTTGGCCCGCGCTCGGCGCGCGCGCGCCTCCTCGGCCCGCCCGAGGTAGGCCCGCTCGAGGGCCGGCGAGGGCCAGGGCACCACCCGCCCCTCGTCGCCGTCGACGAGGATGGGCGTGCCCTCCGCGAGGGCCAGCACCTCGGCGCCGAGCCCGCTCACCGACGGGATCCCGAGGGCGCGCGCCAGGATGGCGGCGTGCGAGGTCGGACCGCCCCGGACCGTGCACAGGCCCTTCACCACCGCGGGGTCGAGGCGCGCGGCCTCCGAGGCCGCGAGCTCCGCGGCGACGAGCACGCCTGGCTCGACAGGCACCTCCCCCTCCCCCTCGCCCTCCGCCAGGTGGGCGAGGAGCTCGCGCCCGAGGCCCTCGACGTCGCTCGCGCGAGCGCGCAGGTAATCGTCGTCGAGCGCGCGGTAGCGTGCGGCGAGATCGGCGCTCGCAAGGTGGACCGCCGCCGCCGCGCTGCGCCCTTCCTCTTCGATGATCCTCCGGCAGGGTCCGAGCAGGGCCTCGTCCTCGAGCGAGAGAAGCTGCGCATCCAGGATGGCCGCGCGCCGCTCGTCGAGCCGGCGCAGGACGGCGTCGCGCGCGAGGAGGAGGTCGGCCCGCGTCCGCTCGATCGCCGCCTCGAGCCTTCGCTTCTCTTGGTCCGCCTCGCCGACCTCCTCCTCGGCGGGCACCGCGGGCGCGGGCAGGTGCCGTACCGGACCCTGCCCCACGCCGGGCGCGACCGGCACGCCGCAGAGGGTCCCCGTCAGGGGGAGCGCGGTGGGGCGGGGCGCGCTCTCGTCGTCCCCCGTCAGGGAAGCTTCCGCGAAGAGCGCCTCGAGCGTGCGGAGCGCCTCCTCGGCCCTCCGGCCCGAGGCGGTGGCCACGAGCTCGTGACCCTCCTTGAGGCCGAGCGTCATGAGGGCGTTGATGCTCCTCGCGCTCGCCGGACCCCGGCCCACGGTGGCGTTCTCGAGCTCCACCGCAACCTCCGGGAAGGCACCCATGGCCCGGACGAGGCGCGCCGCGGGCCGGGCGTGAAGCCCGAATCGGTCCCGCACCGCGAGGCGTCTCACCAACCGTGGGGCGTCGGCCGAGAGCGTCCTGCCCGGTTCCCCTCCCCGCTCGGGCGAGGCGGGAGGGAGGAGCTCGGCCGCCTTGACGGCCAGGGCCCCGCGCGCCTCGGCCGCCACCTCGCCCACCGTGCGGCCCAGCCGGGCGGCGACCGCGGCCGCCACCGCGCCCTCGACGATGGGCGCCTCGCACAGGGTCACCCGGGCACGGCGCTCGGGCGACAACAGGTCGAGGGCCAGCTGCGCGCTCAAGAGGGCGCTCCCCAGGTCCATGAGGACGAGGACCCCCTCCTCCGAGTAAGCCTCCTCGATGGCCCGGGCGATCGCGCGGGCGTCGGTCCCGAGCGGCCGGCCGGGCAGCTCGAGGCCCCCCGCCGCCCTGAAGGGGAGGTCCTTTCCCCCCACCGCCGCCACGAGGTCGGCGACGCCCTCGGCGACCTTGGCGCTGTGCGAGACGACCACGAGTCCGATCACGGCGCACACCTCTCGCGAGGGCGAAGCATCGCACGAGGGCCTCCCGCGCCACGAGGGGGCGCCCCTATTCACCCCTCGGTGCGGACCGGCGGCCGGGGCGAGAGGGCCCCGAGGGCGCTGCGGGCCAGATCGGCGAACGCCTGGGCCGCCCTCGGCAGGGCGCCGGCGGCAGGCATGACGAGGCCGAGGCTGCGCGCGCCGTGGAGGCCGGAGAGCCGCAGCACCGCGATGAGGCCGGCGGCCTCCTCACGCGCCACGGCCGGGGCCGGCACGACCGAGACGCCCAGGCCGAGCTCGACGAGCCGTTTCAGGACCTCGACGCTGCTCATCTCCATGGCGACGGTGGGGGTGAGCCCGAGCCGCGCGAGCTCGGCCTCGAGGTAGGCGCGGCCGGCGGTGCCCCGATCGAGCAGGAGCAACGGGTAGGGCATGAGCGCGCCGAGCGCGACGCGCCTTCGCCGCGCGAGCGGGTGGCGAGGCGGGCAGATCACCACCTCCTCCTGGGGCGCCAGGCTCTCGATGCGCAGGCGCTCCTGCAGAGGCTTGCCGCCCAGGCGCAGGCCAGCCGGCAGGGGCAGAGAGACGAGGCCGAGGTCGACCCGGCGCTCGGCGACCCGCTCCGCGGTGGCGGGCGACGGGCAGTTGTCGAGGCGCAGCTCCACGCCCGGGTAGCGGGCCCGGAAGGCCGCGATCACCGGGGGGAGGACGTAGTAGGCGAGGGTGTCGCTCGTCCCGAGGACGAACGAGCCCTCCTCGAGGGCCCCGAGCGCCTGTAGGCGCGCCCGGGCGCGCTGCATCTCGTCGAGGACCCTCTGTGAGTGTTCGAGCAGCAGCCGTCCGGCCGCGGTGGGCTCGGTGGCGCGGCCGCGCCGCGAGAACAGGCGTACGCCCAGGTCCTCCTCCAGCCGAGCCACCGCCTGGCTCACCGCCGACTGGGTGCGGAGGAGCCCGCGGGCCGCCCGCGAGAAGCCTCGCTCCCGCGCCACCGCGACGAAGGCGAGGAGTTGGTCGCTGTTCAGGGTCCGTATCATGTTTGCTAATCGAAGATATTAATACTATTCGTTTGATTAATCACCTGGCACGCGCCACCCTCGCCGGGATACGAGGACCGTCTCGGAGGCCCGCCATGCCCTTCATCGCGCTCGCAGCCGCCCCGGCGCTCTCGCCGGCCCGCCTGGCGAGGCGCCTCGCCCGCGTGCAGGCCGGGAACCCGGGAGTGCGGGACCTCGCCGCGGACTTCGTGCACTTCGTCGACCTCGCCGTGGCGCCCGACGAGCCGCTCCTCGCCCTCCTGCGCCGCCTGCTCGCCTACGGGCCGCGAGCGACCCCACGCTCCATCGCCGGCCGGACCCTCCTCGTCGTCCCGCGGCTGGGGACCATCTCCCCCTGGTCCTCCAAGGCCACCGACATCGCCCGCATCTGCGGCCTCGTCGGCGTCCGCCGCATCGAGCGCGGCACGCGCTACACGGTGGTCGGACCGGTCGAGGACGAGCGACGGCTGGCCCTCGCCCTCCACGACCGGATGACCGAGTCGGTCCTCGAGCGCCCCGAGGACGCAGCCCGCCTGTTCGCGCACGAGGCGGCCCGGCCCGCGGCGACCGTCGACCTCCTCGGCCTGGGGCAGCCAGCCCTCGAGCGCGCCAACCTGGAGCTCGGGCTGGCGCTCTCCCCCGGCGAGGTCCAATACCTCATGGAGAGCTTCCGCGCGCTCGGCCGCAACCCGACCGACGTCGAGCTCATGATGTTCGCCCAGGCCAACAGCGAGCACTGCCGCCACAAGGTCTTCAACGCCGAATTCATCCTCGGCGGCGAGCGGCAGCCCCGCTCGCTCTTCCAGATGATCCGCCGCACCACCGAGGCGAGCCCTGCCGGGGTGCTCTCGGCGTACCGTGACAACGCGGCGGTCGTCGAGGGTCCGCGCGCCGGCCGCTTCTTCCCCGACCCCGCCACGCAGGTCTACGCCTTCCACGAGGAGCCGGTCCACATCCTCATGAAGGTGGAGACGCACAACCACCCCACCGCCATCTCGCCCTACCCCGGCGCCGCCACCGGCTCGGGCGGGGAGATCCGGGACGAGGGCGCCACCGGGCGGGGCGGCCAGCCCAGGGCCGGCCTCACCGGCTTCAGCGTCTCCAACCTGCGCCTGCCCGGGGCCGTCCGCCCCTGGGAGGTGGACCACGGCCGGCCCGGCCGGATCGCCTCCGCCCTCGACATCATGGTCGAAGGGCCCATCGGCGGCGCCGCCTTCAACAACGAGTTCGGCCGCCCCAATCTCGCCGGCTACTTCCGCACCTTCGAGCTCGAGGTGCCGGGGCCGGGCGGCGAGAGCGAGGTCCGCGGCTACCACAAGCCCATCATGGTGGCCGGCGGCTACGGTCACATCCGCACCGAGCACGTCGCCAAGGTCGACTTCGGCGAGGCGGCGGCCCTGGTGGTCCTCGGCGGGCCGGCCCTGCTCATCGGGCTCGGCGGCGGCGCCGCCTCCTCCATGTCTTCCGGTGCCTCCCAGGAGGACCTCGACTTCGCCTCGGTGCAGCGCGACAACGCCGAGATGCAGCGGCGCTGCCAGGAGGTCATCGACCGCTGCTGGGCCCTCGGGTCCGAGAACCCCATCCTCGCCATCCACGACGTGGGGGCGGGCGGCCTCTCCAACGCCCTGCCCGAGCTCGTCCACGACGGGGGGCGGGGGGCGCGCTTCGAGCTGCGCGCGATCCCCAGCGCCGAGCCGTCGCTCTCGCCGCTCGAGATCTGGTGCAACGAGGCCCAGGAGCGCTACGTCCTCGCCCTGGCCCCGGCGGACCTCCCGCGCTTCCGCGCGATCTGCGACCGCGAGCGCTGCCCGCACGCGGTGGTGGGCGAGTCCACCCGGGACGGCCAGCTCACCCTCACCGACGCCCACTTCGGCGACCGCCCCATCGACCTGCCGCTCGCAGTGCTCCTCGGGAAACCGCCCAGGATGGTGCGCCGGGCCGAGCGGCTGGCCACCCGCCCGGCGCCCCTCGACCTCGCGAAACTCGCACCCGGAGAGGCGCTCTCCCGCGTGCTGTTGCTGCCCACCGTGGCCGACAAGACCTTCCTCGTCACCATCGGGGACCGCACCATCACCGGCCTCGTCGCCCGCGACCAGATGGTCGGACCGCACCAGGTCCCGGTCGCGGACGCCGCCCTCACCCTGTCGAGCTTCGAGGGCTATGCCGGGGAAGCGATGGCGCTCGGCGAGCGCGCGCCCATCGCCCTGCTCGATGCCGCGGCCTCGGCCCGCATGGCGGTCGGGGAGGCCCTCACCAACATCGCGTCGGCGGGCGTGGCCCGCCTCGCCGACGTGAAGCTCTCCGCCAACTGGATGGCGGCCGCCGGCCACCCCGGCGAAGACGCGCGCCTCTACCAGGCGGTGAAGGCGGTCGGGCTCGAGCTGTGCCCGGCCCTCGGCGTG
>DATJVF010000375.1:0-3544 GCA_035501995.1 Anaeromyxobacteraceae bacterium | reverse complement strand
CGTCGCCGCCGCCGCCCTCGTCGCGCTGGCCCTCGCCTTCCGGAGCCCCCTCTCAGGGTACGATGGCCGCACCTGGCTCGCTCTCTCGGCGCTCGCCCTCATCCCGCAGCTCCTCGGCCATTCCCTCCTGAACTGGTCCCTGCGCTGGCTCTCGGGGACCCTGGTGGCGGTGGCCATCCTGGCCGAGCCGGTGGTCTCGACGCTGCTCGCCATCCCGGTCCTGGGGGAGCGGCCCCGCTGGCACCAGATCGCCGGGGGGGCGGTGCTGCTGGCCGGCGTGGCGCTCGCCGCCGTGGGTCCGGCCGCGCCCGTGCGCGCGGCGGAGGCGAGCGCGGCGAGGCCGGGCGGTTAGACCGCTCTCTACGAAGGCTCAGAGACGGTGCAGAAGCCCCGGCAGGGACTCCCCCACCCCGTCGATCATGAACTGGATGGCCACCGCCGCGAGGAGGAGCCCCGAGGCGCGCTCGAGGACGGAGAGGCCGGTGCGGCCGAGCACCCGGTCGACGCGGGCCGCGCCGGCCATGATGAGGTAGGCGAGCGCCGCGGTGACCGCGATGGCGGCGATCACGATGGCCCCCTCCCACAGGTGATGCGCGCGGGCGCGGCCCATGAGGACCACCACGGTGGCGATCGAGCCTGGGCCGGCGAGGAGCGGGGTGGCGAGCGGGACGATGGCGACGTCCTCCTTCTCGACGCCGAGGGCCACCTCCCCCTCGGTGATGCGCGCCTCCGAGGGGCGGGTCCGCAGCATGTCGATGGCCATGATGAGGAGCAGCAGGCCGCCCGCGATCTTGAAGGCCCCGAGGCTCACCCCGAGCAGGCGGAAGACGAGGGCGCCGGCGAGGGCGAAGACGGCGAGGACCGCCCCCGCCGCCACCGCCGCGCGCCGGGCGGTGGCCCGCTTGTGCTCGGGCGAGTCGGCGGCGGTCATGGCGAGGAAGAAGGGGACCGCCGCGAAGGGGTCGACCACCACGAAGACCGCCGAGAAGGCCACCAGGGCGAAGCTGAGCGTCTCGCGGATCACGGGCCCCTTCCGAAGGAGCTCAGGCGGATGGACCACACCTTGGCCACCGCCTCGAGAAGGATGCGGCGGGACATCTTGGAGCGTCCGACCCGGCGGTCCTCGAAGAGGATGGGCACCTCCACCACCCGGAAGCCCCGGCGCACCGCGCGGTAGGTGAGCTCGATCTGGAAGGCGTAGCCCGTGCACATGACCGTGGGGAGGTCGATGGCGAGGAGCACCTCGCGGCGGAAGCACTTGAAGCCGCCGGTGAGGTCGCGCACCCCGAGCCCGAGGATGGTGCGGGCGTAGAAAGACCCGCCGCGGGAGAGGAGCCGGCGCCCGAGGCCCCAGTTGACGGTGCCGCCGCCCTTCACGTAGCGCGAGCCGAGCACGAGATCGGCCCGCTCGGCCTCGGCGAGGAGCCTCGGCAGGTAGGAGGGGTGGTGCGAGAAGTCGGCGTCCATCTCGAGCACGAGCTCGTAGCCCCGCTCGAGGGCCCAGGCGAAGCCGGCCAGGTAGGCCTTGCCGAGGCCCTCCTTGCCCGCCCGGTGCAGGACATGCGCCCGCTCCTCGCGGGCGGCGAGGCCGTCGGCAAGCTCGCCGGTCCCGTCGGGCGAGGCGTCGTCGATGACGAGCAGGTCGACCTCGGGCGCGGCGGCGAGGATGGCCTCTGCGATGGCGAGCACGTTCTCCCGCTCGTCGTAGGTCGGCAGGCAGACGAGGGCGCGCCGCCGCCCGTGGTCAGGGGGTCTCACGGGGAGGCTTCCCCGGACGAGGGCGCGAGGAGGGCGGCCACCTCCTCGGCCACCCGGCGCGGCGCGCCGGGCGCGCCGAGGGCGGCGCGCACCTCCTCGAAGCCGCGGAGCTGCTTCTCCCGCGGCGGCCCGTCCTGGAGGATCAGCTCGAGCTCCTCGGCCATGCGGGCCGGGCTCGCCTGGCCCTGCAGGAGCTCGGGCACGAGCGTCCTCCCGGCGACGAGGTTCACGAGCGCGAAGTGGGCCAGGCGGACGAAGAGCCGCCCTACGAGGTAGGAGAGCCAGGACAGGCGGTAGATCACCACCATGGGGCGCCGCATGAGGGCGGTCTCCAGCACCGCCGTGCCGCTCTTCACGAGGGCGGCGTCGGAGGCCCCGAGTGCCACCTCGGTCTCCCCGGCGTGGAGCACGACCTTGAGGCTCGCGTGCCGGCGCAGGTACGGCCGGAGCGCCTCCTCGCCGAGGGTGGAGGCCACCGGGACCACGAACTGCGCGCCGGGGTGGCGGGCCAGGATGCGCTCCGCCGCCTCGAGCATGGGCGGGAAGATGCGCCGGAGCTCCGCCCTGCGGCTCCCCGGGAGGAGCGCCACGGTGGTCCCCTCCTCGGCGAGGCCGAGGCGGGCGCGGTAGGGCCCGGGCGGCCCCGGGGGCGGCCGCTCGAGGAGCGGGTGGCCCACGAAGCGCGCGGAGACGCCGCTCTCCCGGTAGAAGCCCTCCTCGAAGGGCAGGATGCACAGCATGCGGTCGACCACCCGCGCGATAGTCCGCACCCGCCGCCGGCGCCAGGCCCACACCGAGGGCGAGACGTAGTAGATGACCTTCACCCCGAGGCGCTTCAGGCGCTCGGCCAGCCTGAGGTTGAAGTCCGGCGAGTCCACGAGGAGCGCCAGGGCGGGCCGCCTCTGGGCGGCGGCCGCCTTGAGGTCGCGGAGGATCCCCAGGATGACCGGGATCTTGGGCAACACCTCGGCCACCCCCATCACCGACATCTCCTCGGCCCTTCGCAAGGCCTCGAGCCCTTCCGCCCGCAGCCTCGGACCGCCCACCCCGAAGGCCCTTATCCCGGGGCGGAGCGCGCGCAGTTCCGCGAGCACGCGGGCGGCGTGCAGATCGGCGCTCGCCTCGGTGGCGACCACCAGGATCTCGGTCGACAAGGCCGGCGGTTTATACCACGCGCCCCTCGCCCGAGGGCCCTTCGCGGGGAAGGAGTTGACAGGGTCGCAGTAGCTGAACATATGTGCAGACATGCGGCTCCGGGCGCGTTCCAACCCCAAGAACCCCTTCGTCCCGACCGAGGTGGAGTGGGCGGAGGAGCCGCCGATGGCGCGCCCGCAGGTCTTCGCCGACGCGACGCGCGAGATCATCGCCCGCAACGACAGCCCCGACGTCGGCTTCAGCTACAGCGTGAACCCCTACCGCGGCTGCGGGCACGCCTGTGCCTACTGCTACGCCCGTCCGACCCACGAGTACCTCGGGTTCGGGGCCGGGACCGACTTCGACACCCGCATCGTCGCCAAGCTGCGCGCGCCGGAGCTGTTGCGCGAGGCCTTCGAGCGGCCTTCCTGGAGGGGGGAGACCCTGGCCTTCAGCGGGGTGACCGACTGCTACCAGCCGCTCGAGGCCGCGCTGAAGCTCACCCGCGGCTGCCTGGAGGTCTGCCTCGCCTACCGAAACCCGGTCGCCATCATCACCAAGGCCCCGCTCGTCGAGCGCGACCTCGAGCTCATCGCGGCGCTCGGGCGCGAGGCGCGGGCGCGGGTGACCCTCTCCCTGCCCTTCCTCGACC
>DATJVF010000374.1:0-13796 GCA_035501995.1 Anaeromyxobacteraceae bacterium | reverse complement strand
CCCCTCGTAAAGGCCCGTTTCGCGTGGGCGGAGCCGTTCCATGGGGCGGCGCTCGCCCGCACGGCGCTCCTTCGGGGTCCCTCTCTAGTCGCCTGTCCAGGGATCGCCTACTCCTCGGCGTCGCCGAGCGCGCGGTCCCCGGTCCTCGGGGGCTGCGCAGCCTCGAGCAGCCGCCCGGAACGCGGCTCGAAGAGGGTCCGCAGCAGGATGAGGGCGAACTTGGGGTCCCGCACGAGATAGCGACCGGCGAGCCGGCGCGGCTCCTGGAGCAGCCTGAACAGCCACTCGAGCCCGAGGCGCTGCACCAAGCGCGGGGCGCGGCGGACGATCCCCACGTAGAAGTCCAGGCTGGCGCCGACCGCCACGCCCACGGCCGGCCTCAGCCGATCGCGCACCCGGTCGAGCCACAGCTCGGCCTTGGGCGCCCCGAGGCAGGCGAGGACGAGGTCGGGGCGAGCGGACGCCACCCTGCTCACCACCTCGTCCTCGTCGGCGAGCGGCTCGAGCCCGACCCGCGGCGAGGCGAAGCCGGCGATGGTCACCCCCATCTCCGCTGACAGCCGCCGGGCCGCCTCGGCGGCCACCCCCTCCCCCGCCCCGAGGAGGTAGACGCGCAGTCCGCGCTGGGCGGCGAGGCGCATGAGGGGCAAGAAGAGGTCGGACCCGGAGACCTTGGCCGGCAGCCTGAGACCGAGCCAACCCGAGGTCCACAGGATGGGGGCCCCGTCGCACAGGGAGAGGTCGGCCCGGGCGTAGGCGCGGCGGAAGGCCTCGCTCTCGTCGGCCACCACCACGTGGTCGACGTTGGGGGTGTAGATCACCCCCCCCTCCCCGCGCTCCACCAGGCGGGCGATGGCCGAAAGCGCTTCCTCGAGGGTGACCGCGTCGACCCAGAGGTGTCCGAACCGCACCCTCGCCGGCCGCGGGTGCTCTTGCGACGTCACGGACATCCTGTAGCACCTTCCCGGCCCTCGATCCAACCGCCGGGCTTCCCCACGCGGGGAGGTATTTCCACGATGAGTCCTACACGGCCCGCGGGCACGCCTGCCCTCGCGCTCGGCGGCCGCAGCGCTAGCGCGAGCGGGCCAGCCCCGCCCGCTCGAGCAGGATCTGGAACAGCTCGCGGTGCCGCCCGAGCAGGCTCGAGAACTCCACCAGGCCGCGCCGGGTGAGGACCGCGTAAAGGGTGCCGAGGACGCCCGAGCGGACCTCCACCTTGAGGATGTCGTCCCACCGGAGGGGCACCCGCCTGAAGAAGCTGCGGAAGACGATCCCCTCCGGCCCCACCACCACCGACAGCCGGCCGTAGTGGGCGCCGAAGGCCACGAAAAAGGCCAGGAACATCAGGGCCGAAAGCACGGTGCGCGGCGGGGCTCCCGGGAAGCGCGCCAGCGCCAAGAGGACCGCCGCCCAGAAGGCCGCAGCCACCCCCATGGCCAGGCGGAGCCAGAGCCGCGCGCGGAAGACGAGCGCTCCCACGCCTCGATCTTAGGGTCCTCGCGCGCCTTCGGGAACCGGGGCCCCTCCGGGGCCGTGGCCGGGGTCAGGCGAGAGGGCGGAGGGGACTGCGGGGCACCTTGAAGGGGTTCTCGAGGACGATGGTCTCTCCCCGGTCGGCGCCCACCGAGACCGCTACCACCTTCACGCCGGCGAGCTCGGCCACGCGCTCCACGTAGGCCCGCGCCGAGCTCGGGAGGTCTTCCCAGCGCCGCACGCCCTCGAGCGGCTCGGACCACCCGCGGAGCGACTCGTAGACGGGCTCGCACTTCTCGAGCGTCTCGAGGTCGCTCGGCATCTCCTCGAGGATCGCACCGCCGCAGCGGTAGGCCACCGCGACCTTGACCTCCTTAAAGCCGGTGAGGACGTCGATCTTGGTGACGGCCAGGCCGTCGAGCCCGTTCACCCGGGCCGCGTAGCGCAGGGCGAGGGCGTCGATCCAGCCGGTCCGGCGGGGGCGCCCGGTAGTGGCCCCGAACTCGCTGCCCACCCGCCGCAGCCGCTCGCCGGTCTCGTCCTTGAGCTCGCTCGGGTAGGGGCCGCTGCCCACCCGCGTCGAGTAGGCCTTGGTGATGCCGATCACCCGGTCGATGGCCGTCGGGCCGATCCCGGAGCCGGTGGCGGCGTTGCCGGCCACGGTGTTGGAGCTCGTCACGAACGGATAGGTGCCGTGGTCGACGTCGAGCAGGGTTCCCTGGGCGCCCTCGAACAGGAGCGACTTGCCCGCCCGCATCGCGAGGTGGATCCACAGCGAGGCGTCCTGGGCGAAGGGGGCGAGCACGCGCCCGAGCCGGGCGTAGTTCTCGACGAGGGCGGGCTCGTCGACCTCGAGCGAGCTGCCGAGCCGCGAGAGCTCCTCACGCGCGAGCGCGAGCCGGTCGTTCACCTTGCGGGCCAGCCGGGGCCGGTCGAGCAGGTCGCGCACCCGGAGACCCCGGCGCGCCACCTTGTCCTCGTAGGTGGGACCTATCCCGCGTCCGGTGGTCCCGATCCGCCCTTCGCCCATGCGCCGCTCGCGGGCGAGGTCCAGCGCCTTGTGCCAGGGCATGATGACGTGGGCGTCGAGCGAGAGCACGAGCTGGCGGTCGTCCCGCAGGAAGCCCTGCCCCTTCACCTCGGCGATCTCGCTCGCCAGCACCTCGGGGTCGACCACGGTGCCGTTGCCGATGACGCAGGCCTTGCCGGGGTGGAGGATCCCTGAGGGGATGAGGTGAAGCACGGTCTTCTTGCCGCCCACCACCACCGTGTGCCCGGCGTTGTTGCCGCCCTGGAAGCGGACCACGGCGTCGGCGTAGCCGGTGAACAGGTCGACGAGCTTGCCCTTTCCCTCGTCTCCCCACTGCGCTCCAATGACCACCACGTTCGGCATGGGTCGGGGCTCTCCAGAAGGTCGGCGGCACGATACCAGGGGGTCCCCCCGGCCGCCAGCGCGGGGCAGGTCCGTCAGCGCCGCGAGAAGGTCCGGGCGCCGGGGCGCCGCGCCCGCGAGGGCTCGGCGCGCTCGAGGGCGCTCGTCGCGAACTCGAGGTCCACGGCGAACCCGATGGCCGGGCCCGGGCGGCCGAAGCGCCCGAGCAGGGTGTCGTAGCGGCCCCCCGCCGCCACCGCGCCAAAGGCGCCCTCGGCGTAGCCGGCGAAGGTGAGGCCGGTGTAATAGCCCTGCCCGCGCACCTCCCCGAGGTCGACCGCCGCCGCGCGAAGGCCGCGCCGGCGGGCGAGCGCGAGCGCGTCCTCCACCTCGAGGAGGGCTCCGGCGGCCCGGGGGACGGCGCGGGCCACCGCCCGGGCGCGCGCCAGGGCGCCGTCGCCGTACAGCTCGGCGAGGAGCGGCAGCGCGCGCCGCGCCGCGAGGCTGCCCCGGCCCCGGCGGGCGAGCGAGGCCAGGGCGTCCCGGTCCTTGCGGGCGAGCGCGACCGAGCCCTCCTCCCGCGCGGTCCGCGAGAGGCCGGCGGCCGCCATCACCTCGGCGGCGAAGCGGGCGTGGCGAACCTCGATCACCGCCCGGCCGAGGCCCACCCGGTCGAGGGCGCGGGCGAGCAGCACGAGCGCCTCGGCGTCGGCGCGCGCCCCGCCCTCCCCGAGGAGCTCCACCCCGGCCTGGTACACCTCGCGAGGCCGGCCGGCTCGGGCCTCGTGGGCCCGCAGGACCGGGCCGTCGTAGCACAGCCGGGCCGGAGCCGGCAGCGCGTCCGGGCGCGCCGCGTAGAGGCGCGCGATCTGGGGGGTGAAGTCGGGCCGGATGGCCACCACCTCTCCCGAGCCGGGCTCGACGAACTTCAGGATCCGCTCGAGGGCGGTGGCGGAGAGCCCTCGCTCGACCACCTCGAGGCGCTCCAGGGTCGGCAGGAGGACGCGCCGGTAACGGAAGGCCGAGAAGACCTCCTGCAGCTTCGAGGTGAGCTCGGCGAGGTGGGCGGAGTGGTCGGGGAGGAGGTCGCGCAGCCCGGTGGGCAGGGAGAGGTCGAGCATGGGGTCTGAGGAGGGCGCCGCGCGCCGCTTCTCGGGGCGGTCCCCTTAGAGGCTGATGGGCGTGACCTTCCGGACGTGCTCCAGGCGGCGCAGCTGCTCCAGGATCTCGGGCGTGGGCGGGGAATCCACGTTGATGAGCGAGAAGGCCCTCTTCCGTTCGGCGTCGCGCGAGAGAAAGATGCGGGCGATGTTCACGTTGGCGGCGCCGAGCGCGGTCCCGATGTGGCCCACCACCCCCGGCGCGTCGTCGTTCTCGCACAGGATGATGTCGCCCTCCGGCACCGCCTCGAACCGGAACTGGTTGATGCGCACGAGCCGCAGCTCCTGCTTGCCGATGACCGTGCCGGCCACGGTGGCAGCGCCGGAGGGGCCGCGCAGGGTGACGGTGATGCGCGAGACGTAGTCCTGCGCCTCCGGGTTCAGGTCCTCGTGCAGGATGAGCCCGCGCTCCTTGGCGATGGCCGGGGCCGACACCTCGTTCACCGGCTGGTCGAGCACGTGGCGGAGCAGGCCCTTCAGCACCTGGGCGGCCAGCGCGCGATGGGGCGCCCGCGAGAGCTCGCCGGCGAGCTCCAGGTGGACCTCGTGGATGGCCGAGGGCGCCATCTGGGCGGCGAGCGAGCCCAGCTTCTCGGCGAGCGCCAGGTAGGGCGCCAGGCTGTCGAGCACCTCGCGCGGGATGCTGGGGAGGTTCACGGCGTTCTTCACCTCGCCGCGGACCAGGTAGGCGACGAGCTGCTCGGCGATGGCCACCGCCACCGCGGCCTGGGCCTCCTCGGTGGAGGCGCCGAGGTGGGGGGTGCACACGAAGGCGTCCAGCTTGAAGAGCGGGTGATCGGGAGGGGGGGGCTCCTTTTCGAACACGTCCAGCGCCGCCCCGCCGAGGTGGCCTCGCTCGAGCGCGGACGCCAGGGCCCGCTCGTCGATGACGCCCCCGCGGGCACAGTTCACGATGAGCGCCCCCTTCTTCATCCGCGCGAGGGCCTTCTCGTCGACCAGGTTGCGCGTCTGCTCGGTGAGGGGCACGTGGAGCGAGATCACGTCGGCTTGCGACCACAGCTCGTCGAGCGAGACCTGGGTCACCCCGAGCTCCCCGGCGGCCTCGGCGCTGATGAAGGGGTCGTAGGCGATGACCCGCATCTTGAGGCCCCGGCAGCGCTCCACCACGATCGAGCCGATGCTGCCGATCCCGACCACCCCGAGCGTCTTGCCGGCGAGCTCCCGGCCCTGGAACTTCTTCTTCTCCCACTTGCCGCCCTTCACGCTGGCGGTGGCCTGGGCCACGTGCCGCGCCAGCGCCAGCATATGGGCCAGGGTGAGCTCGGCCACCGTAGTCGACGAGCCGCCCGGGGTGTTCATGACCACCACCCCCCGCCGGGTGGCGGCGGCGATGTCCACGTTGTCGACCCCCACCCCGGCTCGCCCCACCACCTTGAGCCGGCCGGCCCGCTCGAGCAGGGCGGCGTTCACCTTGGTGGCGCTGCGGACCGCGAGCCCGTCGTACTCGCCGATGATCTTCTGCAGCTCCTCCGGCTTCTGGCCGACCCGCACGTCGACGGACAGCCCGCCGCTCTTCATGATCTCGATCCCGTCGGTCGAGAGGTCGTCGGAGACGAGGACACGCGGGCCCATGGGGCCTCCCTTCGTGGTGAGGTGCGCTCCCGAAACGTCGAGACCTAGCAAGCCCACCTCGGCGCGTCAATTCGGGTGCGGCCGCCGCCGCCCCTCTAACGCGGGGTCATCCCCGAGAGCACGAGGTCCACCACCCCGCGCTTCACCCCCTCGATCGCCTCGTCGCTCGAGTCGCCGAGCAGGCCGGTGACCATGGCCGTCAAGGTGAGCTCGAGGGCGCCGAGCAGGCCGGCCGCCGCCACCGGCGGGTCCACCGAGGCCCGGATCTCGCCGCGCTCCTGCCCGCGCCGCACGATGCCGGCCACGATGCCGACCGCGTCCTTGAAGGTCTTGGGGGTCGATCCGGCCCGGAAGGCGTTGGGCGTGCGGCTCACCTCGAGCAAGAGCACGCGCACCGCGGCCGGCGCGGTCCGGTAGACGTCGATGGCGAAGCGGCACACCCCGGCCAGCTGCTCGGGGGCCGAGCCCGGCCCCTCGCTCATGGCACGCAGCGCGTTGATGAAGATGGTCCACTGCTCGGCGAAGACGCTCTCGAGCAGCGCCTCCTTGTTCTGGAAGTAGTGGTAGACGAGGCCGTAGGCCACCCCGGCCTGGCGCGCCACGTCGGCGATGCGGCAGCCGTGGTACCCCTTCTCGGCGAACACCCGCACGGCGGCGTGGAGGATGGCGCGCCGCTTCTCCGGCTCGCCTTCCTCGGGGCCCGAGAGCGCTCGGGGCCCCCGCCGGGCGTGACGCTGGGTGGACACGATCCCTCCTCGCCGCCACGCTAACCGCCGCCCGCGGGAGGTGTCAACGGCCGGGCCGGTCCTCCTCCGGGCGAGCCTCTAGTGGGTGAAGCCGCGCTCGGTGAGCGAGGAGAGGTCCATCACCAATTTGTAGGTGAGGCCGGTGCACTCGTTCTGGGTGAGCGTGACCCCGAGCTTCCAGCAGTGGCAGGGCGAGTCCCAGACCAGGGTCGCCACGTGCTGGTAGACGTGAGGGCTCGGCGAGGTGGCCGCGCACGGCAGCTGGGCTCCCGCGAGCTCCCGCGCGTAGAAGAAGGCGTCGTAGTTCAGGGAGGCGCCCGAGACCTTGGCGACGAGGCCCACCTGGCCGGAGGCGAGCCCGTCGAAGGCGAGCGGGCGCGGGTCGAAGAGCGGCTCGAGCCCGGCCGCGAGGTGCGGCGATCCGCCCTTGCCCACCGCGATGAAGCTCGCGTGCACCTCGTCGCCGCGCGCGTCGCCCAGCCGCGACCACAGCTCGAGCGAGGAGAAGGCGTCGAAGAACGAGTCGGGTTGGGTCACCGTGACCGGGCCGCTCCCCCCCGCCCGGCTCCCCAGGACGAGCACGCGCGCGGTGGCGGTCGCCGAGAAAGGCCCCTCGGTTAGCGCGGTCTGTACCCAGCTCTCGGCGAAGCGCCCACTCGCGAGGTCGAGGTCCTGGCCGAGGGTGAGGTCGAGCGAGGTCTGGGAGAGGGGTCCGGAAGGGAAGCTCAGCCGGTTGCGCAGGGAGAGCTGGAGCTGGTCGAAGGCCCTCCCGTCCGGGGTCGCCGAGAGCGTCCGCCGCACCGGCACGTAAGCCTCCCCGGCGGCCCGGCCGGGGAGCGGCGCCGCCACGTCGAACTCGTCGTAGGCGTAGTTGGGCAACCCCGGACCGGCCGAGGCGCTCCCCGCCACCCAGGCCAGGCGCGGCTCGATGTCGTGCCGCACCCGCTTCGCGCCCTCCCCGAAGGTGCGCGAGAAGCGGCTCGTGAGGTCGAGCCCCACCACCGCGCGCGCGTCGAGCTGCGCCGGGAACACCTCGTCGAAGGCGTAGGCGACGGCGGTGGCGGAGAGGTACGGCTCCAAGGCGAGGGCCCGGCCGGCGGTGAAGGGGGCCCGGAGTTCGAGGCGTCCCAAGGCGCGGGTGGTCGCCAGC
Organism: Anaeromyxobacteraceae bacterium; assembly: GCA_035501995.1. Classification (GTDB taxonomy): domain Bacteria; phylum Myxococcota; class Myxococcia; order Myxococcales; family Anaeromyxobacteraceae; genus Anaeromyxobacter_A. The sequence continues at coordinate 6,302 of DATJVF010000374.1, read as the reverse complement.
CGCTCGGCGCCCTGCCAGGGCCCGCTCCCGCCCACCAGGGCGCAGCTCGGAACGACCCCCGGCGGGGCCGGTGGGCACGGCCAGTTGTGTTCCCCGGGCCCCCAGCCGTCCGGCCCCTCGTCGCCCACCGAGCCGTGGATGGGGGCGAAGCGCGCGAGCCCCACCGTTCCCGAGAGGTAGAGGGGCCCGGCGAGGCGCTCGGGCAGCACCGTCAGCGAGGCCGAGGGCAGGCGGTGGAAGGTCCCCACCTCGGACCCCAGCAATCCGAAGGGAGCTCGGCGGCAGCCCTCCGGGAAGTACGGCGCTCCCAAGAACGAGCAGCTGGCGTCGAGGTCGATGAGCGGCAACAGGTAGGAGGCCTCGAGGTCGAGGCCGTAGCCGTCCTCGCGGTGGGTGAGGGCGAGGCCGCTGCGGCGGTAGTCGACGACCCGCAGGAGCACGTCGGTGTTGAAGTCGGCCGTGTAGTACGGGTCCTGGACGAAGCCCAGGTCCGCCTTCAGGTAGGTGCGATCGGAGAGCCGCTCGTCGTGGACGAGGGTGAAGGCCATGCGGTTGTTCCCAGGCGGGGTGGCCGCACCCGTCGGCCACTGCGGGATGGTCGAGTGGAGGAGCGAGAAGCGGGCCACCCCGCCCACCCCTTCCGCAGGGGCCCAGCGCAGCTCGAGGTCCTCCCCGAAGCCCCGCACGCCTCGCTGGTTCGCGGCCACGAAACCGGGGCTCGAGCCGGTGATGTAGCGGGTGGTGAGGGTCGCGTCGTAGCTGCGGCCGAAGGTGAGGAAGAGCGGCTCGGAGATGATGGTCCCGTTGTTCCCTCCCCATTCGATGTCCGGCAAAAGAAAGCCCGACTGCCGGTCGGTGAGCGGCACGTACAGCACCGGCAGGGCGAAGACCGGGATGGCCGGGGGTTCGTCGTGGTGGCCGAGGAGCTCGCGGTGCCAGAAGAGGAAGCGCGGGGTGATGTAGAGGACCGGCCAGCGGAGCCAGGCGTGGTCGTTCGGGACCACGCTCGCGTGGCGCGCCCGGATCTGCCAGGAGGGCGGGCCGGCGCCACAGTCGCACAGGGTGATGCGGGTCTCCTCGACCTCGAAGCCTGGTTCCCGCCCGTCGCCCTGCAGCTGTCGCCCGCTCAGAGTGGCGGCGTTGCGCCCGGTGGCCCGGGCCTCCTCGAGGGTCTGGCAGCGCGACAGGTCGAGCGGGGCGTCCTTCATGTAGGCCACCACGTCGCGGGCTCGGTAGGGCCCGTCGAGGATGGCGTGCATCCCGCTCGCGGCGAGGGCCCGGCCCGGCTCGGTGAGCAGGACCCCGCCCCAGGCCTCCACCTCCCCGGTCCGGTAGTCGTAGGTGGCGCTCTGGGCGTGGACGATGACGAACCCCCGCCGCAGCACGACCCCGCCGGTGGCCACCGTGCGCTCGGTCACGGTGTCGTAGTCGAGCTGGCCGGCCTCCAGGACCTCCAGCGGAGGCGGTGGAGGTTCCGGGCGCGGCGGTTCGGGGGCCCCGGCCAGGGCCAGCGCGAGGACGGCGGCGAGCACGCGCCGGGAAGCCTACTACGAACGTGGCCGGCGCCAAGGGCGCCCGGCGGGCACTGCTCTACTCGTGAACCGCCTGCGCCCGCGGCCGCAGCGCCGCCGGCAGCTCGAAATCGATGGACAAGGTGTCGCCCTCGACCCGCTGCTGGTAGGAGACCTTCTCCTTGAGCGCGATCTCGAGCACCGTCGAGCGTCCGTGGCGCCGCGGGGTCACGGTGGCCACCGCGCCGGGGAAGAAGGAGGTGTCGAGGAAGCGAGCGTAGTTGGACTTGGCGATGACGGTGTTGGGGAGCTCGACGCGGATGAGCCGGTCGCTCGCCTCGCGGATGGTGAAGCGCGGTTCCGACGAGACGCGCACGAAGACCCGCGAGGCCTCCGGGAGCGACTTGAAGCCGAGGTCGCGCAAGACGCGCGGCTTTTCGGTCGACGCCACCTTGGCCCGCGCCGCCCGCTCCACCTCGCGAGCCTCGGTCTTCTGCGCCCGCTCGGCCCGCTTGGCCTCGGCCCTCTGCGCCTCTTCGGCGCGCTTCGCCGCGGCCTTCTGCGCCTCTCCGGCGCGGCGCGCCTCCGCCTCGGCCCTCGCCGCCTCTTCGGCCCGGCGGGCCTCCGCTTCGGCCTTCTGCGCCCGCTCGGCGCGCACCTGCGCCGCCGCGTCCGGCGCGGGGGCCGAAGGCTGGGCCACCGCCGGCGGCGTGGGGGGCGGCGCGGCGGGGGCGGCTGCGGGAACGGCCGGCGGTGCGACGGGAGCCGGCGCGGGAGCGCTCGCCGGGGCGGCCTGGGCGATCCGCTCCTGCTCGGCCTCGCGGTTGCGCTCCTCGCGGGCGCGCTGGACCTTCATGCGCGCCTCCTCGGCGGCCGCCTCGTCCGCCGCCGCGAGCGCCTTGCGGTGTGCCTCTTCCTCGGCGGCCGCCTCCGGAGAGAGCCGCGTCACCTGGGGCTTGGCCAGCTCGGTGTTGTGCCCCTCGGCCTCGCGAGCGGCCTTCCACGCGCGGACCTCGTCGTTCTCGCGCTCCTGGCGGAGCGCCTCGTCGGTGTCCGGCGCCGCCGCGATCTGGGGCGGGCCCGCTGCGGCGTCGCCCTGCGCCTTGGCGGCCTTGGCGTCGGCCGGGGCGGCCGACAGGTCCTGGCCCTCCTTCTGCGCGACCGCGCGCTCGCGCGCGTCGACCCCGGCCAGCCACTCGGCCTCCGAGCCGTCGGGCTTCTTCGCGGGGGCAGCCGCCTTCGCCTTGGCCGGCGGCTTCGGCGCGGCGGCGCTGTCGGCTGCGGCGACCGCCGGGGCCGGGGGGCTCGGCGTCTCGGCGGAGGGCACCGGAACCGCGGCCGGGGCTGGGGCCGGCGGCGCCGCGGGCGCAGGCTCGGCCGCGGCCACCGCCGCGGCGGCGGGCGCCGGCTCGACGGGCGCGGCCGGGGCCGGGGCCGGCTTCTCCTCCGCCGCCGGCGCGGCCGGCGGAGCGGCCGGGGCAGCGGCCACCGCGCCCGCCGTGGCGGGCTTCGCCACCTTCACGACCAGGGTCGAGCCCTGGGCCACCACCTCGGGCGGATCGACCTCGCGCTCGAAGGCGATGAGGACCCGGGCGATGGAGGTGGTCGCACTGCCGTAGGAGAGGGCCTTGACGAGCTGGATCGTCCCGTTGCCGACCGGGGTGGTCTCCGGCAGGCCCTTGAAGGTGGCCTCCGAGAGGTCGATGACGAAGCGGGGCGGATCGGTCATCGAGAAGGTGGTGAAGTTCGGGGGCTGCGAGCCCTGGATGGTGACCATCACCGCACTGCCCTGGTCGCTCACCTCCACCTTGGTGACGACGTTCTGGGCCGGAGGGTCGGCCTGAGCCATACCAACCGTGGAAAGCATCGTCGCGGTGAGGAGGGCAGAAAGACGCATCGGGCGCTCCCGTCGGAGGTGGCGTTCACGATAACACGCTGAGCCTCCCCCCCCAATAAAGCGGCCAGCTTGCGCGGATGTGGGCGTGGCTCCCCCCTGCGAGCAGAGGGCCCTCGGTGTGCGTCCGCGTCGGCGGTCGGGCCCCTAGCCCTCGCCGGCGCCGAGCAGGCCGCGCGCCGCGCCGACGAGGTAGAGCGATCCGGCCACGCAGGCCAGGCCCTCCCCCGCCGCCGCCCGGCGCGCGCAGGAAAGCGCCTCCTGCACCGAGCCGTGCACGTCGACGCGCGGAACGAGCGAGGCCGCCAGCGCGCGATAGCTCTCGATGGCCCTGGCGCGCGGCGAGGGGGGCACGACGAGGTGCAGGCCGCGGACCGCGGGTCCGAGGGCGGCCAGCATCCCGCGGTGATCCTTGTCGGCGAGGACCCCGAAGACGAGCTCCACCGGGCGGTCCGGGTAGAGCGCCGCCAGGGCCTCGGCGAGCGCGGCCGCGCCGTCGGGGTTGTGGGCCCCGTCGAGCAGCACCCCGTGCACCATCTCGAGGCGCCCTGGCCAGCGGGTCCTCGCGAAGCCGGCGGCGATGGCGGCCTCCTTCACCTCGAGTCCCTGCCCGGCGAGCAGGCGCAGGGCAGCGGCCGCCAGGGCAGCGTTGCCGCGCTGGTGCGGCCCGGCCAGGGCGAGCGGGCCAGGATAGGCCGGCAGGGCGACGGTGACCGGCGCGCCCCGGCGCGCCGCCTCGGCGAGGAGGGCGGCCATGGCCGGGGCGGGCTGGGCGTGGGCCACCACCGCCGGCACGCCGGGCTTGAAGATCCCGGCCTTCTCGCGGGCGATGGCCTCGAGCGTGTCGCCGAGCAGGTCGGTGTGGTCGAGGCCGATCCGGGTCACGGCGCAGGCGAGCGGGCGGACCACGTTGGTCGCGTCGAAGCGGCCGCCGAGCCCCACCTCCAGCACCACCGCCTGCGCCCCTTCCTCGGCGAAGTGCAGGATGGCGAGCAAGGTGGCGAACTCGAAGTAGGTGAGTCGCTCGGCCTCGTCCCCCCCGTCGTGCCAGGGGCAGGCGCGCCTGAGGCGCTCCTGGAGCCCTTCGAGCTTGGAGTCGCTGATGGCGGCGCCGTCGAGAGCGATGCGCTCGTTGAAGCGTATGAGGTGGGGGGAGGTGTAGAGGCCGGTGAGGTAGCCGGCCTCCACGAGCGCCTGGGCGGCCATGGCGCAAGTGGAGCCCTTGCCGTTGGTGCCGGCCACGTGGAGGATGCGCAGCCCGCGCTCGGGGTGTCCGAGGGCCTCGAGGGCCCGCTCCATGCGATCGAGGCCGAGCCGCATGGCGAGCGGCTTCAGGGAGGCGAGGTAGACGTGGGGATCGGCCATGGCCGGTCAGTCCTTCGGGGGCGAGGCGGCGCCGGGAGAGGGCGCCCCGCCGAAATGGGCGCAGCTTACGAGAGGAGGGCCAGGATCTGCGCCAGCTTGGGCCTGAGCTCGCCGCGCTGGACGATGGCATCGATCATCCCGTGCTCGAGGAGAAACTCGGAGCGCTGGAAGCCCTCGGGGAGCTTCTCGCGGATGGTCTGTTCGATGACGCGCGGCCCGGCGAAGCCGATGAGCGCCTTCGGCTCGGCCAAGACCACGTCCCCGAGCCAGGCGAAGCTCGCCGCCACCCCGCCGGTGGTGGGGTGCAGCATCACCGACACGTAGGGCTTCCTCACCGTCCTGAAGCGGTTCAGGGCCGCGCTGGTCTTGGCCATCTGCATGAGGGAGAAGATGCCCTCCTGCATGCGCGCGCCCCCGGTCGAGCTGAAGATCAGGGCCGGCAGGCGGCGCTCGAAGGCGCGGTCGAAGATGCGGGTCACCTTCTCGCCCACCACGCTCCCCATCGAGCCGCCCATGAACTCGAAGGCGAAGCAACCGATGGACACCGGGCGGCCCTCGATGGTGGCGGTCCCCGAGATAAAGGCGTCCTTGAGGCCGGTCGCCTTCCCGGTGCTGCGCAGCCGGTCGCGGTAGCGCTTCGAATCGACGAAGCCGAGCGGATCCTGGGGGCTCAAGTCGAGATCGAGCTCGTCGAAGCTCCCCGGGTCGACCACCAGCTCGAGCCGGCGGCGGGCCGGGAGCGGGTCGTGGTGTCCGCACAGCGGGCACACGTTGAAGTGGCGCTCCCAGTCCTGGGTGTAGACCACCTCCGAGCAGCCGTCGCACTTCTGCCAGAGGGCCTCGCCCTTGGCGGCAGGCTTCGGTCCGTCCGGGGACCCTGCCCCCTGCGGCGCCCTCAGCTTCTTCGTCTTGGAGAACCAGGCCATGCCGTCCCTCTCGTCCTCGGCCGGGCGGCCATGCGCGCTCCGCGCGCCTCGCCGAACTCGAACTCGTCCCCCCTCTTCAGGATGCGCACCCCCTCGAGCTTCAGCGCCGCGACCTCGCGGCGGAGCTCGCGCGAGAAGGCCGGCTTCAGGTGGTAGAGCAGCACCGGGTAGCCGTCGCGCTCGAGCTTCTTGAGCTCGCCGGCGAGGGTGCTCGGGGTGAGGTGCCCGGAGACGTCGGCCAGGGCCTGCAGGCGGGTCGGGAAGCTCGTCTCGACGAGGAGCGCCCGCACGTTCACCGCCCCGTTCACGGCCTGCCAGAAGGCGGTGGTGGGCCCGGTGTCCCCCGAGATGGCGATGGCGCTCTCGCCGTCGGAGAGGACGAAACCGACGGACTCCACCGGGTGGACCACCGGCACCGGCAACAGGCGGTAGCGACCGATCCTGAACGGCTGCCGGGGGTCGAAGGTCTTGAGGACCACCACCGGGTGCTTCGCGTCCGGAAGCCGGGTGAAATCCGGCCACAGCTTTCCGTTGAACAGGCTGGCGCGAAGGGTGCGGGCGCACCCGGTCGAGGCGTGCACCACGAGGGGGGTCGCGCGCCTACCC
>DATJVF010000373.1:0-5036 GCA_035501995.1 Anaeromyxobacteraceae bacterium | reverse complement strand
GTGGCGATCCCCTGGTTCCTCCTCTCGGACGCCGAGCGCCGCATCTCGAGCTCGCTCGCCGGGCTCCTGGTGGCCGCCGTGCCGCTCGTCGGGGTGGCCGTCGGGCGGCTCGCGGGTTCGCGCGAAAAGCTCAGCCGGCGCACCATTCTCGGGCTCGGGGTCGGGCTGGCGGGGGTGGCGGTCCTGCTCGGGCTCGACGTCTCGGTCAAGGACTACGGCGCGGCCGCCAAGATGGCGGTGGTGGTGCTCTGCTATGCGACCGGACCCCTCATCATCGCGCGGCGGCTCGCCGACCTCCCGAGCCTTCCGGTGGTGACCGCCTCGCTCGTGCTGTGCGCCGTCGGGTACGCTCCGGTCGCGCTCGCCGAACTGCCATCCTCCTGGCCGTCGGCCGGGGTCCTCGGCGCCGTGCTCGTCCTGGGCGCCATCTGCACGGCGCTGGCGTTCGTCGTCTTCTTCGAGCTCATCGCGGAGGTGGGTCCGGTGCGGGCCACCGTGGTGACCTACCTGAACCCGGCGGTGGCGGTGGCGCTGGGGGTGGCGGTGCTGGGCGAGCCCTTCACCCTCTCGACCGCGGCGGGGTTCGCGCTCGTCCTCGGCGGCTCGTTCCTCGGCACCTGGCGGAGGCCCCCGCAGGCCCGCCGACCGGCCTCTTCCACCGCGGGCGGCGCGCCTTGAGCGCGAGAGCGCCCGCCGCCTTCCGACGCCGTCGAGCGCGACTCAAGGCCCGCCGTCCTCGGGCGTTCGGTCTAATATCGGGGCCCATGGTGCCCTACGTGCCCGTCCCCGCGTCCCGAGGCGCCCTCGAGCCGGGCCTCGAGGAGCTCCGGCGAGAGCTCGAGCAGTGCGCCGCCTTCGCCACCGCTCACATCGCCAGCCTCGCCGAGCAGCCCTCCTCGGACCTGGAAGGCGCCGAGGCGGTTGCTCGCTCCTTTCGGGAGCCGCTGCCCGAGGAAGGGCGGCCGCTGGGCGAGATCCTCGAGCGACTCCGGCCCGCCTTCGCGAAGTCGCTCAACACCGCCGGTCCGGGCTACCTCGCCTACATCCCCTCGGGGGGGATCCCGTCGGCCGCCTGGGCCGACCTGCTCGCCTGCGCGACCAACCGCTACGTGGGGGTGAGGGCCGCCGCGCCCGCGCTGGCCCAGATCGAGGCCACGGCCATCGGCTGGCTCGCCCGGGCCCTTCGCCTTCCCGAGGGGGCCGGAGGCATCCTCACCTCGGGCGGCTCGATGTCGCACCTCGTCGCCATCGTCACCGCCCGCGTGGCCAAGCTGCCGGAGGATTTCCTCTCCGGCACCCTGTACTTCTCGGAGGAGACGCACCAGTCGGTGGCCAAGGCGGCCCGCATCGCCGGCTTCCCGGCGCGGGCGCTGCGGCGCCTCCCCGTCGACCGGCGCTACCGCCTTCGGCCGGAGGCCCTTGCGGAAGCCATCGGGGAGGATCGCCGCCAAGGCCGTCGCCCCTTCCTCGTGGTGGCCAACGCCGGCACCACCAACACCGGGGCCATCGACCCGCTGCCGGAGATCGCCGCCATCGCCCGGCGCCAGGGCCTGTGGCTGCACGTCGACGCTGCCTACGGTGGCTTCTTCGGGCTCGCACCCGAGGGGGCGGCCCGGCTCGGCGGCCTCGAGGCCTGCGACTCGGTCACCCTCGATCCGCACAAGGGCCTCTTCTTGCCGTACGGCAACGGTTGCCTGCTCGTGCGCGACCCGAAGGCGCTCCGGCGGGCTCACGCCTCCGAGGCAGGCTACCTGCAGGACGTGGCGGACGCCGAGGGCGAGGACAGCTTCACCGACCTCTCGCCCGAGCTGTCGCGCGACTTCCGCGGGCTGAGGCTCTGGCTCCCCATCGAGCTCCACGGCATGAGGGCCTTTCGCGAGCAGCTCGGGGAGAAGCTAGAGCTCGCGCGGTGGGCCTTCGAGGAGCTGCGGCGGGAACCCCTCCTCGAGCTGCTCGACGAGCCCCAGCTGTCGGTGGTGGCCTTCCGCGGCCGCCCGCCCCGCGGCGACCCCGACGCCTTTTCCGCCGAGCTCATGCGGCGGGTGAACGCGCGTGGGCGGGTCTTCCTCTCGAGCACCGTCGTCGGCGGCCGCTTCGTGGTCCGCTTGTGCGTCTTGAGCTTCCGCACCCACCAGGATCGCGTGCGGGAGGCGGTGGAGGCCATCTCCGCCGAGGCGAGGGTGCTCGCGGCGGCCTCGTAGGACCGGCGGAGGCGAAGGCCCGGGCGGGGTGCCCGCCCGGGCATGGCCGACCGCGGCGAGCGGCGAGTCACCGGGCGCCGCCCTCCTTCCGTCCGCGGACCTCGGGGTCTCCACCGCCCGAGGCCCGGCGTCTCACCTCGAGTGCCAGCCCGGCGGAGGGGCTGCGAACCCGTCCTGGCGGAACGGATTCGCCCGTTCGCGCAGCCAGGCGTCGTCGCGCGCCTGCCTCCCGCGCCCGTCCACGTCGACCCCGAGCCCGAGCAGCCCGTCGCGGTCGTCGTAGCGCACGGTGAGCAGGGCGTCGGGTCGTGCTCGCGCGCGCTCGAACGCGACCTGCTCCACGCGGGAGTCGTGCTGCTCGGCGAACTCGGTGCCGAGGCCCGGGCGCTCGGCGCGCCCGAGGGCCGCGGCGGGCGGCGCGGGGGCAGCGTCCTCGCTCGCCGCTCCAGGGCCCGCCTTCGCCGCGCCTTCCGGGGCCATGCGCTCGCGGCTCGAGGCGCAGGGACGCGGGGGGCGCGGCGCGCGCTCCGGGAAGATCGCCGCTCCGATGACCCCGACGTCGCGCGCGTCGCCCAGGCGCGCCGCGTACGAGTGTGCCACGCTGCTGAACCGGAAGGCCGCCACCGTCTCCGTGCTCAGGCGGTAGCCGTCGATGGCGACCTCCCCGTGGGGCTCGACGAGGTACCCGCGCTTATCCCACCCCGCGGGCTCTCCGTCGACGACGTCGCGACCGTCGACCGACACCACCACCTCGACGCGCCGCCCCGAATCGTTCCGGACCCGGACGAGGTAGCGCTGGCCGAGGGTCCCGAGCACGTAGGTGCGCCCCCTGTGCTCGAAGGCAGGCAGGAGGCGGCCCGCCTCGTCGAGGAGCTCAATGGTGTAGGGCCCCTGCCGACCCTGGTCGGCGCTGGCGGCGAGCGGTGGCGCGAGGGCAGCGACGGCGGCGGCGAGGACGAGCGCTCTGGGGGGCATCGACGATCTCCTTTCAACCGTTCGTGCCTAGGAACGCGCGAGACGCGCGCAGGATCTTCGGAGCCGCGCCCACGCAGCCTCTGACAGGCGAAAAGCCGAGCGTTCTCCTCTCGTTGGGCTCCGAGGGGGCCCGCGGAGGCGACGGCCCGCCCGCGGCCACCTCGAGCGAGGCTCGCCCGATCCTCCGCACCCGCTCCCGGTCTCGGGTGCCTCAGCCCCCGGGGCCGGCCGTGCCGGACCATGGGGGCGGATTACAGAGCCTCGCTCCGCGGCGAGGCCCTCGAAGCGGCTGTTCGAGCCGCTCCTGGGACTCGGGTCGATGCGAGCCTGCCGCCTGCGCGGCGACCTCCACGCCGAGCGGCCGGCGCCACCCGTCCCGAGCGGCCGCGCCTCCACCACCGCCGGAGCGGGGCGCGGTCCAGCCGCGGATCCGGCGCGCCGGGCCCAGGTGGCCTCGACGACGCCGGGAGGCGAGCAACGCTGGCCCTGGTGGGGAACGCCGTGGCCGCCGCAGCGCCATCCCGGAGGGTCGCAGTCCTTTAGGCCGACGTCGCGCCGGTCGGGTCCCACCAGACCCGGCCCTTGCCGTGGATGGCCTCCGCCGCCCGCCGCCTCGTCGAGGAGAGCTCTTCGGCCGACATGGGCCGGAAGGCGGCGGCTGCGGCGAAGGCGGCCGCCTGCTCGTTCTCGAAGGAGAGCCCGAGGAGGGCCACGTCGGGATCGCAGGTCATGATGTAGCGCACGCAGGTCTCGACCTCGAGCCTGGGGAGGGTGGGTCGAGCGTCGTCGACGCCGCCCGAGGAGAGCTTGCCGCGCGGGCGATCGGCGAGCGGCCGGCCATAGCCCTCGGTGTCGCCGAGGAGCTTGCCGCCCGCGAAGGCCTTCATCCCGAGGGTCCCCACGCCCAGGGCCCGCGCGCGGGGGAGGATCTCGGTGATGTGCCGCTCGTCGCACACCGGGCCGACCGGGAAGAGGATGGCGTCGCACCGGCCGGAATCGAGTGCGGCCGCGAGCACGTCCGGGTGGTGGCTGGAGATGCCGCGAAAGCGGGTGCGACCCCGGGCCGCCTCGTCCTCGAGCTCGGCCATGCCGCCGCCTGGCGCCGCCAGCCGCCCCCAGGCGGCGAGATCGGGCACCGCGTGAAAGAGCAGGAGGTCGACCGCCCCGAGATCGAGGCGAGCGAGGCTCTCGTCGAGCTGTGGACCCGCCGGGCGATCGAGGTGGTCGATCTTGTCGACCAGGAACACGCCCTCGCGTCGGCCGCGCAGCGCGGCCCCCACGATCTCCTCCGAGTAGCCCTCCTCGTAACTGGGGGCGGTGTCGAGCACGTTCACGCCGGCGTCGAGCGCGCGCCGCAAGGTCGCCACGCAATCGGCCCTGGGGACGGTCCGGTCTGCGACGTCGCCCTGGCCCACGGCGGTGGCGACGAAGCCGGTGCGTCCGAGCGGGCGGCGGGGCGCGAAGCGCGGGAGACTCGGCATGGCATCACCTCCGGCGCGAGTGTAGCGGAGGACGGGGAGGCCAGCGCGGACCAGGTCTCCCTTCGAGCAGCGGGAGGCCCTCGCGGGGATCTGGTGCCGCGGCACGAGGCGAGCGCGCGAGAGCCGTCGCGCGGGGGCTCGCCCTGGCCCGAGCGCTCGTCTTCACCTCTGGGCGAGGTCGAGCTCCGCGCTCGAGCCTCCCTCTCGGGAGGTGCTACCATGAGGTCCGCCGTGAGGCGGCGGCCCGTGGCGCGCGGCCCCGGCGAGTTGCCCACCGGAACTCCGGAGGTCGTGCATGCCCGCCAAGGTGTTGGCGTTCCTTCTCCTCGTCAGGGCCGCAGTCGCCCTGGCCGCCGCGCCCGAGGGCGCGCCCACCGTC
>DATJVF010000372.1:0-8370 GCA_035501995.1 Anaeromyxobacteraceae bacterium | reverse complement strand
CCCGGTCAGCGCCGCCATCGACGCCGCGCGCGCCAACGCCGCCTACGAGCACGCCCGGGTGAAGAGCGCCGAGGCCACCCTGGCCCTCGCCAGGCTCAACCTCGACTGGACGAGCGTCGTCGCGCCCGACGACGGCGTGGTGAGCGACTTGACCGGCCACCCCGGGGCCTTCGTGGGGGTGGGGCAAACGGTGGCGCAGTTCGTGCCGGACCGGAAGTACGTCACCGCCGATTTCAAGGAGACCCAGGTCGGGAGGATGCGCCCGGGCGACCGGGCCGAGGTGGAGGTCGACACCTACGGGCGGACGCTCAAGGGGACGGTGGAGAGCCTCTCCGGGGGCACCGGGGCGCGCTTCTCGCTCTTCCCGCCCGACAACGCCTCCGGGAACTACGTCAAGATCGCCCAGCGCGTCCCGGTGCGCATCGCGCTCGGGAAGGTGCCGGACGGCATGGTGCTCCGCGTCGGCGAATCGGTGGTGGTGACGGTCCGCGTCTCGAAGTGACCGCTTCCTCGAGGACCAATAGGCCGTGCCCGGCCCCGGCGCCCAGAGCTTCCGACCCGCTTACAACCCCTGGGTCATCGCCTTCACGGTGACCATCGCCACCTTCATGGAGGTGCTCGACACCTCCATCGCCAACGTGGCCCTGCCGCACATCGCCGGTGGTCTCGCGGCGAGCGAGGACGAGGCCACCTGGGTCCTCACCTCGTACCTCGTCTCCAACGCGGTGGTCCTGCCCATCAGCGCCTGGATCTCCGGCCGCATCGGCCGAAAGCGCTTCTACATGAGCTGCGTGGCCCTCTTCACCCTGAGCAGCGCCCTATGCGGGATCGCTCCCACGCTCCCCTGGCTCATCCTCTTCCGGGTCCTGCAGGGGGTGGGCGGGGGCGGGCTCGCCCCCAGCGAGCAGGCCATCCTGGCCGACACCTTCCCGCCCGCGCAGCGGGGCATGGCCTTCGCCATGTACGGCCTGGCGGTGGTGCTGGCGCCCGCCATCGGTCCCACCCTGGGCGGATTCATCGTCGACCACGCCAGCTGGCGGTGGATCTTCTACATCAACGTCCCGGTGGGCTTCATCTCGCTCTTCCTGAGCTCGATGGTGGTGGAGGATCCGCCCTGGCTCAAGGAGGAGCGCGAGCGTATGCGGCAGGTCCGGGTGGACCGCCTGGGCCTCGCGCTCGTCGCCGTCGGCTTCGGGAGCCTGCAGTACGTGATGGACAAGGGCCAGGAGGTCGACTGGTTCTCCTCGCCCACCATCGTGGTGTTCACGATGGCCGCCGTGATCGGCCTCTCGGGGACGGTGATCTGGGAGTGGGCGCACCCCGAGCCCGTCGTGAACGTGCGCCTGTTCAGGAACGGCAACTTCGCGGTCAGCGTGGGGCTCATGTTCACGCTGGGAGCGGTGCTCTACGCCACCACCGTGCTCATCCCCCTCTTCCTGCAGACGCTCATGGGGTACAGCGCCGAGGGGGCCGGCGAGGTGATGAGCCTGGGCGGCTTCGTCACCATGGCCATGATGCCGCTCGCCGGGTTCTTGGTCTCGCGGGTGGCGGCCAAGTACCTCATCGCCGGGGCCTTCGCGGCGCTCTCGCTGGCGCTCATCCACATGTCGGGCCTGAGCCTCGACATCGACGCCCACACCGCCGCCATGTACCGGGTCTACCAGGCCTTCGCGCTGGCGTTCCTCTTCATCCCCATCAACACCGTGGCCTACCTCGGGGTCCCGCGCGAGCAGAACAACCAGGTCTCCGGGCTCATGAACCTCGCCCGCAACATCGGGGGCAGCGTGGGGATCTCCTTCTTCAGCACCATGCTGGCCCGCCGCTCGCAGACCTTCCAGAACCTCCTCGTCGGCCACGTCACCCCCTCGAACCCCATCGCGCAGGAGAGGCTCGCCCGCCTGGCCCGGGGCTTCGCCGCGAGCGGGCCCGCCGAGGCGCACCAGAGGGCCCTCGCCGCCCTCTACGCCACGGTGGGGAGGCAGGCGGCGCTCCTGTCCTACGTGAAGATCCTGCAGGACCTCATCGTGGTCTGCGTCCTCTTCGTCCCGCTCATCCTCCTCCTCGTGAAGAGGAACGACCCGGCAGCGGCGCCGGCGGGGGCCCACTAGGGCCCCGCCGGGGAGGCGCTCCTCAGGCGGTGCGCGCCGCCTCGAGCTCCTCCAGGAGGAGGTCCAGGTCCGCCTCCCGGGTGAGGTGGCTCGTGATGCAGGCGCGCAGGGCCTCCAGGCGGCCGTCGAGGATCACCTCCGAGATCCAGGCTCGCCCGCGCCCGACCACCCTCGCGCACAGCGCCGCCGCCGTGAGCCGCCCTGCCGCGAGGTCGGGGTGCCTGAAGCAGACGACCGGCAGCGGCGTGTCGTTGACGAGAGTGTAGCCCGCCCGGCGCAGGCGGTCGCGCAGGAGGTCTCCCATCCGGCACTGCTCGTCGAAGAGAGCGCCCGCCCCCGCGAGGCCGGACTCGGCCAGCGCGAAGAGGACCTTCAGGCCGATGGTGCGGCGTGACCACTCGACCGTGCTCGTGTACGGCTCGGCGGCGTCGGCGCTCGGCATGTAGGTGGCCGTGACGGCGAAGGCGCGCCGCAGAGCCTCCGGGTGCCGGCAGAAGAACATCCCGGCGCCCATGGGGACCGAGAGGCCCTTGTGAGCGTCGAAGGTCACCGAGTCGGCCCGCTCGATCCCGGTGAGCGTCCCCCGGAGGCGCGGGACCAGGGCGGCCGCGCCGCCGTAGGCTGCGTCGACGTGGAACCAGACCCCCTGGCGCGCGGAGAGCTCGGCGAGGGCGGGGAGCGGGTCGACGACGCCGGCGCTGGTGGTGCCGGCCGTCCCCACCACCGCCATCGGCGAGAAGCCGGCGGCGCGGTCCCCGGCGAGGCGCGCCTCGAGCGCCGGGACACAGAGGGCGAGGCGGGCGTCGACGGGAACCTCCCGCAGCGCCTCCCCGCCGAGGCCCGTCATGCGGGCCACCTTCATGAGCGAGTGGTGGGCCTCCCGGCTCGCGTAGATGGCCGGGCGCGCCCTGAGCGCGCGGACCCCGCCCGCCTCCCACCCCGGGGCGAGGTGCGCCAGCGCACAGAGGACGGCGGTCAGGTTGGCCTCCGAGCCCCCGCTCGTGAAGTGCGCCGCGTCCCCGTCCCGGCCGAGCGCCGAGGCGAGGCGGCGGAGGGCATGCTGCTCGAGCTCGGCGGCCCCCGGCGCGTGAGCCCACACCGCGAGCTGCGGGTTGTAGAGCGCGGCGAGGGCGTCGCCCAGCACCGAGGCCTCGCGCACGCTCGGGTTATAGAGCCCGAAGTAGCGCGGGTGCACCACGTGCACCGCGTGGACCCGCAGGATCCGGGCGGCCTCGCCCACCAGGCGCCGGAGGGGTACCGGGCCCTCGAGCGGGAAGGCGCGCTCCACCTCGTCGCGCAGGGCGGCCCGGTCGGGCCGGGTGGCGACCCTGAGATCGCGCAGCTCCGCGCGCAGGCGCTCGGCCTCCTCCGCAAGCGCCGCGAACCCCTCGCCGAGCGCGCTCATCGAGGCCCCCCCGAGGACGGGGTTCGCCCGACGGCGAGCTCGTAGCCGTCGCGCTGCCACCCCTCGAGCCCGCCTTGCATCTCCTTCACCCGAAAGCCCAGCCGGGCGAGCTTCACCGCCGCCCAGGTGCTGGCGTTGCAGTGCACGCCGTCGCAATAGGTGACGAGGACGGCGTCCCTGGGCAGCGCGGCCACCGTCTCGGGCGAGATGAGCCGGTGAGGGAGGGAGAGCGCCCCGGGGACGTGGCCTCGCTCGTAGGCCTCCCGGGAGCGGGCGTCGAGGACGACCAGGCCCGGCACGCCCATGGCGAGGTCGGCGTGCACGTCGGCCGGGTCGGTGGCGGCGGCGAGCCGCCCCTCGAAGTACCGCGCCCCCTCCTCGGGGGCGAGCGGGGCGGTGTCGAGGACGGCGGAAGGGGAGGTGGGCATGGAAGGGTCTCCTCGCGGCGGTGCCGGAGCGGGAGGACTAAGCTCCGGGGTGGACCACCCGCAAGGGCCATTATGCGTGACGCGACCAGACCATTCTGGCGGGGGCGGCGGTGAAGGGGGCGGTGGGCGCCTTCCTGCCCTCGCTCGAGGAGCCCCTGCGCCCGGGCGAGCGCCGGCGGGGCGAGATCGAGCGCCGCATCCGCGGCGCGATCCTCGCGGGCGCCCTCTCCGCCGGGGTGCGCCTGCCCTCCACGCGGACCTTGGCGCGCGAGCTCCACGTCTCGCGCACCACCGCCGAGGAGGCCTTCGGGCAGCTCGCCGCCGAGGGCTACCTCGTGCGCCGCGTGGGCGACGGCACCTACGTGAGCGCCTCGATGCCGGCGCCGCGACCGCGCAGGGCTTCGCCCCTCTCGGCCCTGCCCCTCTCGGCGCGCGGCCGGGCACTCGCGAGGGCGCCCGCCTGCGTGGACGCGGTGCGGGTCCTGCCCTTCCGCGCGGCGCACCCCGACTACCAGGCCTTCCCGGCCGCGCTGTGGAACCGCCTGCAGAACCGCCGGGCCCGCCACGGCGGCGCCGGGCTCCTCGGCTACGGTGAGGCGGAAGGGCTGCGGGCGCTCCGCGAGGCGCTCGCCGGACACCTCGCCACCTCGCGCGGCGTCCGCTGCGACCCGTCGCAGGTGGTGGTGCTCTCGAGCTCGCAGCAGGGATTCGACCTCGCGGCCCGGCTCGTCCTCGACCCCGGCGACGAGGCCTGGGTGGAGGAGCCGGGTTATCCGGGGGCGCGGGGGGCCCTCGCCGCCGCGGGCGCGCGGGTGGTGCCGGTCCCGGTGGACGAGCGAGGGATCGACGTCGCCGCCGGGATTCGCCTCGCGCCCCGGGCGCGGCTCGCCCACCTGACGCCGTCGCACCAGTACCCGCTCGGATCGGCCCTCACTCTCGAGCGGCGGCTCGCCCTGCTCGCCTGGGCCGAGCGCGAGGGCGCGCTCCTCGTGGAGGACGACTACGACGGCGAGTACCGCTACGGCGGGCGCGCCACCGCCTCGATCCAGGGCCTCGACCGGGGCGGGCGGGTGCTCTACCTCGGCACCTTCACCAAGGTGCTCTTCCCCTCCTTGCGGCTCGCCTGGGCGGTCTTGCCGGAGGGCCTCGTCGAGCCCTTCGTGCAGGCCCGCCGCCTCCAGGACGGCCAGCCGCCCGGCCTGTCGCAGGCGGTGGCGGCGGACTTCGTCGGCGAGGGCCACCTCGGCGCCCACCTGCGCCGGATGCGCGCGCTCTACGCCGAGCGGCGCGATCTCCTCGAAGGCCTCCTGCGCGCCGCCCTGGGCGAGGCCGGAAGGCTCCTCGGCGCCGAGGCCGGCCTGCACGCCGTCCTCCCGCTCGCCGGGGACGACGCGGAGGTGGCGCGGCGGGCGGCCGAGCGGGGGGTGGAGGTGGTGCCGCTCTCGACGCTCTTCGCCGGCCCGCCCACCGCCCGCGGGCTCGTACTCGGCTACGCCGGGCTCTCGCCGGATGCCATCCGGGCCGGCAGCGAGGTGCTGGCGCGGGCCGTCGAGGCGGCCGCGGCGCGGGAAAGACGACCGGCGGCTCGCTCCAGAGGGTCGACCGGATAGGGCCCGCCGGATCCGGTGCCTCGGCCTCGGGCCCGACGGACTCCGCGGCGGCTGCCCTCGAGGGGGAGGTGTGTCCCCGATGCGAGACCGGGAGAACACCCCGGGCGCGATCCCGCACACGGAGGCGGACGGGCCGCGATCCGAGCCTGGGGACTCCAAGAGGCCTTATATAACCCTTGGCTACCTGTGAATGTAGATTAGCGCTACCGTGGCCTCGGCGGCGAAGGCGCGCCGGAGGAGGGCCGGAACCTTCACCTGGCGCCCGGCGGCGTCCACCACCGACCGCCCGGCCTCCAGGGCCGGGGCGTGGCCTTCCAAGGCCGTGGCGAGCAGGACCACCAGGGACCTGGTTCTCGGCCGGGGGCGGGCCTGTTCTCGCGGGCGTGACGGTCGACCATCGCCGGGCTTCAGGAAGCGCGAGGGATGAGGCGGATGGAAGGCGCCTTCACGAGCGCGGCCACGCTCGCTCCGGGGCGGATGGCGAGGCGCGAGGCGCTGGCCCGCGTGACGAGCGCGACGAGCCTGAAGCCACAGTCGAGGGTCACGCGGACGAGGGGTCCCTCCTCAAGGATCGCCCGCACGGTGCCCGCGAGCTCGTTGCGCGCGCTGGTGGAGGTGGTGGGCGCTGGCTCGAGCACCACGTCCTCGGCCCGGATGCAGGCGTAGCCCTCTCGCTCGAGGTGACCCGGATCGACCGCCCACAGCCGGGCCTCCCCGACCTCCACCAGGGCGAGGCCCTCGCGGCGCTCCACGAGGCGCGCCGGCGCGACGTTCTCGGTTCCTACGACGCGCGCCACCACCAGGTCCACCGGAGCGCTGAAGACCTCGTGGACCGCGCCCACCTGGCGGACGCCTCCCTCGGCCAGCACCGCCAGGCGGTCGCCCAGCGCCATGGCCTCGACCCGGTCGTGGGTGACCACGATGGACGGGATCCCCGCCCGCTCGAGGAGTGCGCGCAGCTCTCCGCGCAGCTCCTCGCGGGTCGGTGCATCGAGTGCGGAGAGCGGCTCGTCGAGGAGCAAGAGGCGCGGGCGGGGCGCAAGGGCCCGCGCGAGCGCGACGCGCTGACGCTGGCCGCCGGAGAGGTGGTGAGTGCGTCGCGCCAGGAGGTCGGCGATGCGCAGGAACCGGGCCACCTCGTCGACGCGTGCGCGGCGGTGGTCCCCCGTTGCCCGGCGCAGCGCGTAGCCGATGTTCTCGGCCACCGTGAGGTGGGGAAACAGCGCGTACTCCTGGAAGAGGAGGCCCACCCCGCGCCGCTGCGGAGGGAGGAGGCGCCCGGCCGAGCAGTCGGCCCAGGTCTCCCCGTCGAAGCGGATGAAGCCCGCGTCGGGGGGATCGAGTCCGGCGAGGCACCGCAGCACGGTGGTCTTGCCGGCTCCGGAGGGGCCGTAGAGGACGGTCACCGGTTCGGCGTCGAGCGGCACCTCGAGGGCGGCCCGGACCGTCGCGCCGCGCGGGAACCTCCTCTCGAGGTCGAAGGCGAGCGTGCCCATCTTCAGCCGAGGAGGCTCCTGCGCTGCAGGGCGTAGGTGACGACGAGGACCGAGAACGAGATGGCGAGGAGGAGGAGCGAGGTCCGAGCGGCGGTGGCGTAGTCGAGCTGCTCCACCGCCTCGAAGATCGAGATCGAGAGGGTGCGCGTCACCCCGGGGAGGTTGCCGCCCACCATGAGGACCACCCCGAACTCACCCAGCGTGTGTGCGAAGGCCAGCACCGCGCCGGCCACCACCCCCGGCAGCGCGAGGGGGAGGCTCACCCTCCGGAAGGTCCTGAGGCGCGATTCTCCCAGGGTATAGGAAGCCTCGAGAAGCTGTCGGTCCACCCGCGCCAGGGCGGCCGCGAAGGGCTGAACCGCGAAGGGCAGGCTGTAGAGGATGGAGGCGAGGAGCAAGCCCTCGAAGCTGAAGGCGAGCGTGTGACCCGTCACCGCGGAGAAGCCGCGGCCCAGGAAGGAGCGCGGGCCGAAGGCGAGGAGCAGGTAGAAGCCGAGCACGGTCGGAGGCAGGACCAGCGGAAGGGCCACCACCGCCTCGACCAGGATCTTCCCGCGAAAGCGCGTGGTGGTGAGCCAGTGCGCCAAGGGCAGGCCGACCACGAGGAGCGCCAGGGTGGTGAGCGCCGAGAGCGCGAAGCTGAGGCGTAGGGCGGCGAGGTCCACGGCTTCTCGTCAGCTCCCCGGGATCTCGTACCCGTACCGTAAGAAGACGTCCCGGGTGGCCGCGCTGGCGATGAACGCCGCCAGTTCGCGGGCGAGCGCGAGCTCCCTCGACCCCTTCACCACCACCCCCGCCTGCACGATGCGGTCGTAGCTCGAGGCCGGGACGGGCCAGGCCCGGCCCTCCTCGGAAAGCGGAGGGGTCTTGGCCAGGGAAAGGGGGATGAACCCCGCCTGGGCGTTGCCGCTCTCCACGAACTGGGCGGTCTGGCTGACGTTCTCGCCCATCACGATGTGGGACCGGAGGGCCTCGTAGAGGCCGGCCTTCTCGAGGGCGGAGCGGGCGGCCCGACCGTAGGGCGCGACCTCGGGGTTGGCGATGGCGATCTTCTGGACCGAGGGGTCGTCGAGCGCGGCGAGGCCCTTCGTCTCGAGCGAGAGCTTGGAGTCCTTAGGGAGCCAGACCACGAGCTTGCCATAGGCATAGGGGAATGGCTTCCCGTCGGCTAGCCCCTTCTCCGCGACCTTGGCCGGGAACTCCGCGTCGGCTGAGAGGAAGAGGTCGAAGGGCGCACCGTTCCCGATCTGCGCGAAGAAGTTGCCGGAGGCGCCGAAGGTGGCGTTCACCTCCACGCCGGGTCGCGCGGCCTCGAAGCGCCTG
>DATJVF010000371.1:0-2270 GCA_035501995.1 Anaeromyxobacteraceae bacterium | reverse complement strand
CCTGGCCGCGAGCGGGTAGAGCCTCTTCGCCTCCTCCACCCCCACCCCGAACTTGGACTCGCGCAGCCCGGTCGCGATGTAAGGGTGGGTCCGCGGGTCGACCGCCGGGTTCACCCGCAGGGCGATGGGCGCTCGGCGCCCGAGCCGCCGCGCGACGATGGAGACCCGCGCGAGCTCCTCGGCGCTCTCCACGTCGATCACCTTCACCCCCTCCGAAAGGGCGTAGGCGATCTCGTCGTCGCGCTTGCCCACGCCGCTGAAGACCACCTTCTTGGGGTGTCCTCCGGCCCTCAGTACCCGGTAGAGCTCTCCGGCGGAGACGATGTCGAAACCCGCCCCCAGCCGGGCGAGGAGCGCCAGGATCGACAGGTTCGAGTTGGCCTTGACGGCGTAGCAGCAGAGGTGCCGGAGGCCCGAGAGCGAGCGGTCGAGCACCCGGAAGTGCCGGGTGAGGGTGGCGGTGGAGTAGACGTAGAGGGGCGTCCCGTAGGCCCGGGCCAGAGCCTCGAGCGGGACGTCCTCGGCGTGGAGGTGGCCGCGCCTGCGCTTGAAGTGGTTCATGGGGAGGGCGTGACCGCGGGAGCCGCCTTCACCCCCCCGGCGTCGGCGGCCCCCACCGGCACCCCGGCGTCGGGCGTGGCGCCGTCGGGGGGCCCGCCGTCGAGGGCGGCGAGGGGAGGCCGGGGGGGAGCCTTCACCCCGCAGCCCGCGAGGGCGAGAAGCGCGGCGAGGGCCAAGGTGCGGGTCACGGCCGGGCGAGCTCCTTCTCCCAGCGGGCGAGCTCGCGCCGCACCTGGCGCGGGCCCGGCGCGCCCGGGATCTCTCGGCGGGCGAGGCTCCGCTCGGGGTCGAAGCAGGCGGTGACATCGGGGCGGAAGGCGCGGTGGAAGCGGCGCCACTCGGCTGCCGAGAGCGAGGCGAGGGGGCGGCCCTCGCGCGAGGCGAAGGCGGCCGCGGCGCCGACCGCCTCGTGCGCCTCCCTGAAGGGCACCCCGCGCTCCACCAGGTACTCGGCCACGTCGGTGGCGAGGGCCTCGCCCGAACCGAGCGCCTCGCGCATGCGCTTCGCGTGGTAGCTGGCGCTCTCCACCGCGCCGGCGAGAGCGAGCAGGGTCTCCTCGAGCGCGCGCGGCGCGGCGAGGAGCGGCCGCTTGTCCTCCTGCAGGTCGCGGTTGTACGAGAGGGGGAGGTTCTTCGGGAGCGCGAGGAGGGTGACGAGGTCGCCGAGGGCCTGGCCGGCCCGGCCGCGCGCCAGCTCGGCCACGTCGGGGTTCTTCTTCTGCGGCATGAGCGAGCTGCCGGTCGAGAAGGCGTCGGCGAGGGAGAGGAAACCGAACTCGCGACTCGACCAGAGCACGATCTCCTCCCCGAGCCGCGAGAGGTGCAGGGCGGCGAGCGCGCAGGCGAAGGCCAGCTCGATGGCGCTGTCGCGGTCCGAGACCGCGTCGAGCGAGTTGTGGGTCACCCCGGCGAGCCCGAGCGCGCGGGCGGTGGCCTCGCGATCGATGGGCAGGGTGGTGCCGGCGAGCGCTCCCGAGCCGAGCGGTGAGATCGCCGCCCGCGCGCGGACCTCCAGGAAGCGGGCCCGGTCGCGGCCGAGCGCCTCCACGTGGGCGAGCAGGTGGTGAGCGAGCGAGACCGGCTGCGCGTGCTGGAGGTGGGTGTAGCCGGGGAGGAGGGTCCTCTCGTGGCGCCGCGCCTGCCCGACGAGGGCGCGCATGAGCGCCCGCAGCGCCGCGTCGCAGCGGCCGCAGGCGGCGACGATGAACAGGCGCTCGTCCAGGGCCACCTGGTCGTTGCGGCTGCGGCCGGCGTGCAGGTAGCCGGCCTCCCGGCCCACCAGCTCGCCGAGGCGGCGCTCGACGTGGGTGTGCACGTCCTCGAGCCTCGGGTCGAGGGCGATCCGACCGGTGGCGAACTCGTCGCGCACGCGAGCCAGCCCGCGGTCGACGCGGCGGGCCGAAGCCTTGGGGACGATGCCGCGGGCGGCCAGCATGGCGAGGTGGGCCCGCGAGCCCTGGATGTCCTCCTCGAAGAGGGCCCGGTCCTCCGCGATGGAGGCCGAGAGGGCGACGAGGCGCGGGTCGGCCTCGCCCGCGAGCGCCGCGCGCGAGACCGGTTTCTGCTCTTTCTTGCGGCTCATTCCGGGGCCGCGCAGGTTATCACAGCGGCTATTCGGCCCAAAGCCGAGCGCTCAGAACTTGACCGCCACGCCGGCCTGGATGGTCTCGGCGTGGGTGGGGTCGCGGCCCGGGTGGTTCTGGGCGTCG
>DATJVF010000370.1:0-2500 GCA_035501995.1 Anaeromyxobacteraceae bacterium | reverse complement strand
GGCGCGGGCGCAGGTCCCCCCGGCCAGCTCCAGCACCACCGCCACCGAGGCCAGCGGCCAGTCCGAAGAGTCGCGCTCCCCGAGCTTCAGGTACGCGCTGCGGGTCCCCGCAGCAGGCGCCGGCACCCTCAGGGCGACGAGGAGCTCGTCGGGGGCCAGCCGATGCTCGCGCGTCACGTCCTCCTCGGCGGGGACGAAGAGGTTCTCGAGCGAGAGCTGCCGCGTCCCGCGCGGGCTCGCGAGGACCGCCCTCGCGCCGTAGGCGACGAGCGCGACCGCGGTGTCGGAGGGATGGACGGCGGCGCACACCCCGTTGGCGAAGACGGCGTGGTAGGCGTTGCGCCCCTCCTGGGCGAAGCAGGTCGCGCCTCCCTTGCGCAGGCAGGCGAAGGCCTCCCGGCGGAAGTACCAGCACCGGGGCCGCTGCAGGAGGTTCCCTCCCAGCGTGGCGGCGTTGCGCACGTTGGGGGTGGCAGCTTGCTGGGCCGCGTCCGCCAGGGCCGGCAGGCGCGCGCGCACGAGCGGATCCTCGGCGAGGCGCGCGAGGGTGACGAGCGGGCCGAGCTCGACGGTCCCCTCCACCTCGCGCACCCCTTTTAGCCCGGGAAGGCGCCGCAGGTTCACCAGGCGGGCCGGCGCATCGAGCCGCTCCTTCAGGCGGTCCATGAGGTCGATCCCGCCGGCCTTGGCGAGCGCGGACGGGCCGAGCTGCGCCAGCGCCTCCTCGACGGTGGCGGGTTCGCTCCACTCGAAGCTCGCCATCGTTCAGGACCTCCCGGCCAGGGCCAGCGCGGCGAGGACCCGCGGCGGATTCATGGGCAGCTCGCGCAGGCGCACCCCGGTGGCGTTGTAGAAGGCGTTGGCGATGGCCGCCGCGGTGGCGACGGTGGCCGGCTCCGCGATGCCGCGGGCGTCGGTGGAGCTCTTCCCGTAGTACTCCTCGAGGAGCACCACCTCGATGCGCGGGGTGTCCCTGGAGCCGACCATCTTGTACATCTCGAGGTCCGGGTTCACCACGCGCCCGCTGCCACCGTCGAGCAGCCGCTCCTCGAAGAGGGCGTACGAGATACCCTGCAGGACCCCGCCGTTCACCTGGCTCTCGAGCGCCAGGGGGTTGAGCGGCCGGCCGCAGTCGTGGACCGCCACCACGCGCTCGACGCGGACCTGGCCGGTCTCGACGTCGACCACCACCTCGGCGAACTGCACCCCGCCCATGGCGCCGCGCCAGTCCTGCCCCGAGTAGCCGTAGTTCTCGGCGCGCGCCTTGCGAACGCCGAGCCCTCCGCGCGGGAGCAGGGCCGCGGCCTCGCGAAAGGCGAGGTGGCGGGCGCGCGGACCGCCCATCGCCACCCCGCCCCGGCGGAAGGCGAGGTCGCCCGGGTCGACCCCGAGCCTTCGGGCCACGCGGGCGAGGATCTCGTGGCCCACCTCCGCGGCCGCGTTCCGGGCCGCCGGGGTCATCGAACCGGTGACGTTGCTGCCGCCGGAGGGTGGCCCGTCGGGGAAGGCGGTGTCGCCGATGCGCACCCGCACCTCCTCGGCCCTCAGCCCGAGCTCCTCGGCCACCACCTGGGCCAGCGCGGTGCGGGTCCCGGTGCCGATGTCCTGGACCCCGGAGCGGACCTCGACCTCGCCCGCCCGCGAGACGTACACCTCGCAGCTGGCCGGGCGGACGAGGTGTGGCCAGAGTGCCTGCGCGACGCCCAGGCCGCGCTTCCTCGGCCCACCGTCGCTCCCCGGCGGGCGGCGGCGCGACCAGCCAAAGCGTTCCGCCCCGACCCTGCGCTCGACGCGGTGGGCGTGGGCCGCGGCGTCCTCCCGGACGTCGATGCGATCGCGCAGCTCGAGGGGATCGAGCTCCAGGCGCTCGGCCAGCTCGTCCACCAGCTGCTCGAGGGCGAAGGCGCTCTGGGGCATCCCCGGGGCGCGGAAGGCCGCACCCGGGCCGGCGTGGACGAACACGTCCGACTGCGCCCCGGAGAAGTTCGGGCAGGCGTACATCCGCTCGGCCCCGAAGCCGACCCCGGCCCCGGTGCCGACCCCGGCCGTCCCGTAGGCCTCGAGCTCGATGGCGGTGAGGGTCCCGTCGCGGCGGGCCCCGATCTTGAGGCGCTGGCGCGTCGCCGGCCGATGGCCGGTCGAGGTCTGCTCCTCGGCGCGATCGACCATCAGGCGGACCGGGCGGCCGCTCTTCCTCGAGAGCTCGGTGGCGAGGAGTCCGTAGGACCCCGCCCCGAGCTTCGACCCGAAGCCGGAGCCGACGTACTCCGCCACCACCCGCACCTTCTCCTTGGGCAACCCGAAGAGGGCCGCCAGGTCGTCGCGCAGGCCCGCCGTGCCCTGCGTCGAGGCGTAGACGGTGAGGGCGCCGGCGTCCCAGTGGGCCACCACACCGTGGGTCTCCGGGCAGGAGTGGAGCTGGGCCTGGGTGGAGAAGGTGCCCTCCACCACCACCTCGGCCTCGGCGAAGCCGCGGGCGACGTCGCCCCGCGCGGTCACC
>DATJVF010000369.1:0-5757 GCA_035501995.1 Anaeromyxobacteraceae bacterium | reverse complement strand
GAAGATCAACCGGCTCAAAGCCTTGGGGGCCCAGGTGGTCGTCACTCCCACCAACGTGCCAGCGGACAGCCCCCAGAGCTACTACGAGACCGCCAAGCGCATCGCACGCGAAACGCCCGGCAGCTTCTACCTGAACCAGTACCACAACCCGGACAACATCGAGGCCCACTACCGGCTGACCGCTCCCGAGATCTGGGAGCAGACCGGCGGGCGATTCGACGCCTTCGTGGCCGGCCTGGGCACCGGGGGCACCATGAGCGGGTGCGGCCGCTTCTTCAAGGAGAAGAACGCCAAGATCCGCAACATCGGCGTCGACCCCGTGGGATCGGTCTACACCTCGCTGTTTCGGACCGGGAAGCTGTCGGAGCCCAAGGTCTACAAGATGGAGGGCATCGGCGAGGACATGATGTGCGGCGCCATGGACCTAAAGGTGCTCGACGACGTGCGACAGGTGAACGATCAACAGGCGTTCGTCATGGCCCGCAGGCTGGCGCGCGAGGAGGGGATCTTCGCCGGCGGGAGCTCGGGAAGGGGAAGGTGGTGGTGGTGCCGCTCCCCGACAGCGGGCGCGCCTACATCTCCAAGTTCTACTCGGACGAGTGGATGCGCGACAACGGCTTCCCGGTGGCGGGCGGGAGCGAGAGCCTCTCCAGCGCCACCGTGGGCGACGTCCTCGGGGAGCGCCGCGGCGAGGTCATCTGCGCGCGCCGGTCCGACCGGGTCGAGGCGGTGGTCAAGCAGATGAAGGAGAACGACATCTCGCAGATGCCGGTGGTCGACCCCGACGGCCGCTGCATCGGGATGATCCACGAATACGACCTGCTCAACTTCCTCATCGAGGGCAAGCACCGCCTGAGCGAGACGGTGGAGCCGCTCGTGCAGCCCCTGCAGGGGGTGGTGACCCTCGACACGCCGGTGGGGAAGCTGCGCGACATCTTCAACGACGACAACGTGGCGGTGGTGAAGGAGGGGGAGCGGGTGACCGGCATCCTCACCAAGATCGACCTCATCGACTTCCTGGGGAGCAAGCTGCGCTAGGCGCCGGGTGCGCCCCTCGCGAGGTGAACCATGGGAGAGAAGCTCCACTTCGACACGCTCGCCATCCACGCCGGTCAGGCGCCCGACCCGACCACCGGCGCGGTCATGACCCCGGTGTACCTCACCTCCACCTTCGTGCAGGACGGCCCCGGCGAGCACAAGGGGTACGAGTACTCGCGCACCCAGAACCCCACCCGGGCGGCGCTGGAGGGCTGCCTGGCAGCGCTGGAGGGCGCCGCCCACGGCCTGGCCTTCGCCTCCGGCCTCGCCGCCACCGACGCGGTCCTGCACCTCCTCGACGCCGGCGACCACCTCGTCGCCTCCGACGACCTCTACGGCGGGACCTTCCGCATCCTCGACAAGGTCCACCGGCGCCACGGCCTCGAGGTGAGCTCGGTGGACCTCACCGATCTCGCCGCGGTCGAGCGGGCCCTGCGCTCGCGCACCCGCCTGCTCTGGATCGAGAGCCCGACGAACCCCATGCTCAAGGTCGCCGACCTCGCCGCGCTCTCCCGGCTGGCGCGGGCCCACCGGGTCCTCACCGTGGTCGACAACACCTTCGCCACCCCCTACTTCCAGCGACCCCTCGAGCACGGCATCGACCTCGTGGTGCACTCCACGACCAAGTACCTGATCGGCCACTCCGACGTGGTGGGCGGCGCCGCCATGACGAGCGACGCCGGGGTCTTCGAGCGCCTCAAGTTCCTGCAGAACGCGGTGGGGAACGTCCCCGGGCCGCTCGACGCCTTCCTGGTCCTGCGCGGGCTCAAGACCCTGCCCTTGCGCATGGAGCGCCACGCGCAGAACGCGCTCGCGCTGGCCCGCTTCCTCGAGGGGCACCCCCAGGTCGAGCGGGTGGTCTACCCGGGGCTCTCCTCGCACCCCCAGCACGCCCTGGCCGCCCGCCAGATGAGCGGTTTCGGAGGGATGCTGACCTTCGTCATCCGCGGCGGGCTCGAGGCGGCGCGCGCCTTTCTGAAGGCCGTGCGCCTGTTCGCCTGCGCCGAGTCGCTCGGCGGGGTCGAGAGCCTGGTCGAGCACCCGGCCATCATGACCCACGCCTCGGTCCCCAAGGAGACCCGCCAGCGGCTCGGCATCGGCGACGGCTTCATCCGCGTCTCGGCCGGCCTGGAGGACGTGCGCGACCTCGTCCTCGACCTCGAGCGCGGCTTCGCGGCGGCGCTTCGCGCCTCGGGTCCGGCGTAGCGGCCGCGGCCCCCCGGGCTACTCCTCCTCGAGCTTCGGCTGCGGTCCGGGGACGATCCCGGCGATGTCCGGGTCCTCGCCCGGGAGGGGTTTCGGCCGGCTCTTCGAGGCGAGCCTGCGCTCCTCGCGCTCGGCCTTCTTGTCGCGCTGGCGCTGCTGGCGCGCCAGCTCCTTCTGCCGTTTCAGCGAACCCGGGTTTCGCGGTGGCATCGTAGCTCCCAGGAAAAGTGGCGGCCCCCTACCAGGGCCCGAACGGGAGGCAGCCGAGGCTCACCTCTTTCGGCCGGCCCTCCGGCGCCGAGTCTAATCGACCCGCCCGGCGCGCGAAACGTTCTTGCGGGAGGGCCACCCCGAGCCCGGCGGGATCTGGCCCTCGGCGGCGCCCCGGCCGCCCGAGCTCTGGACGCGCCCTCCGCTCCCCGCAGGCCGCGCGGGGCCTCGTCGCGCCGCCGCCCGCAGGAGCTCGCGCCGCTCGCGCGTCAGCGGCGGACGCCCGCCCGTCGCCCCCTCACGGCCCGCCCGCCGAAAACCTTCAGGGCGTCCTCCCCGAAGCTCCGCTCGCGTGGGGGGCGGCCCGGGCGACGTAGGCGCGCGCCTCCTCCTTCGTCCCCACGTACGAGGTGCACGACCCCGGCGCCTCGTCGAAGACCGCCACGCTCCGTCCCAGGCGGAAGGCCGACTCGAACTCGCCCCAGTCCACCGCCACGGCCGCGTCCGGCTCACCCTGCTCGAGCGCGAGGCCCCCGTCGGCGTGCCGGAACGGGCGGGCCCCCCGCGCCTCGGCCCAGCGCCTCACCTCCACGAGCTCGTCGGTCACGCGCAGCACGCTCACCTGCGATGCGGCGGCGCGCCCGCTCGCGCCCTCGCCACAGGGGTCCCATCCCGGACAGGGAGCGCGGCGCCCGGGGGGCCCGGCGTCGAGGCCGTTCCCCGAGCGGGGCTTCGATTACAATCGGGACATGCTCTTCTCTCCGCTCGCGCTCCGCGACCTCAAGCTCCGCAACCGCATCGCGGTCTCTCCCATGTGCCAGTACTCGGCGGTGGACGGTCGGGCCGGCGACTGGCACCTCGTCCACCTCGGGAGCCGGGCCGTCGGCGGCGCGGGGCTGGTGGTCTTCGAGGCGACGGCGGTGGAGGCGCGGGGCCGCATCTCCTCCTCGGACCTCGGCCTGTGGGAGGACGGCCAGATCGAGCCCCTGGCGCGGATCGTGCGCTTCGTCGAGGCGCAGGGCGCGGCGGCGTGCCTGCAGCTCGCCCACGCCGGCCGCAAGGGGAGCGTGCGGCCGCCCTGGGTCGA
Source organism: Anaeromyxobacteraceae bacterium (assembly GCA_035501995.1). Classification (GTDB taxonomy): domain Bacteria; phylum Myxococcota; class Myxococcia; order Myxococcales; family Anaeromyxobacteraceae; genus Anaeromyxobacter_A. The sequence continues at coordinate 2,216 of DATJVF010000369.1, read as the reverse complement.
GGCCGGGGCGCCGCTCGGCGAGGAGGAGGGCGGCTTCGCGGTGGTCGGTCCGAGCCCCATCCCCTTCGCGCCGGGCCACCCGGTCCCGAGCCCGCTCGACGCCGCCGGACTGGCCGGGATCTGCCGGGCCTTCGCCGACGGCGCCCGGCGCGCGCGCGCCGCCGGGTTCCGCGCCATCGAGCTGCACGCCGCGCACGGCTACCTCCTGCACCAGTTCCTCTCGCCGCTCTCGAACCGGCGCGAGGACGGCTACGGCGGGTCCTTCGAGGGCCGCACACGCCTCGTGCGCGAGGTGGTGGCCGCGGTGCGCGAGGTCTGGCCCGAGCGCTTCCCCCTCCTCCTCCGGCTCTCCGCCACCGACTGGGTCGACGGCGGCTGGGACCTCGACGCCTCGGTCGAGCTCGCGCGCGCCCTGCGCGGGCTGGGGGTCGACCTCATCGACGCCTCCTCGGGCGGCTCGTCGCCCTCGGCGCAGGTCAAGGTGGGGCCCGGCTACCAGACCGCCTTCGCCGCCCGCATCCGCCTCGAGGCGGGCATCGCCACCGGCGCGGTCGGGATGATCACCGCGCCCGAGCAGGCGGAGCACATCCTGCGCACCGGGCAGGCCGACCTGGTCCTGCTCGCCCGCGAGATGCTGCGCGACCCGTACTGGGCGCTCCACGCCGGGCCGCGGGTCCACGAGGAGGCGCCCTGGCCGGTGCAGTACCTGCGCGCCCGCTAGAGGGAGCGCCCGCCCCCGCAACGCCCCGGCCGAGGGTCCGGCGGGGCGCGGGCCCTCGAGGCACGTTAGCATGCCGGCATGGCGCGACGCCTCCTCTGCCTGCACGGGCACTTCTACCAGCCGCCCCGCGAGAACCCCTGGATCGAGGCCATCGAGGTCCAGGACTCCGCCGCGCCCTTCCACGACTGGAACGAGCGGGTGGCTGCGGAGTGCTACGGGCCGAACGGCGCCTCGCGCCTCAAGCTCAAGAGCGCGGCCGACCGGATCGTCGACATCGTCAACAACTACCAGCACCTCTCCTTCAACTTCGGCCCCACCCTGCTCGGCTGGCTGGAGCGACACCGGCCCGACGTCTACGCGAGCGTGCTCGAGGCCGACGCCGCGAGCCTCGCCCGCCGGGGCCACGGCAACGCCCTCGCCCAGGCCTACAGCCACGCCATCCTGCCCCTCTGCTCGCCCAGCGATCTGCGCACGCAGGTGCGCTGGGGCCTCAGGGACTTCCACCGGCGCTTCCACCGGCCGGCCGAGGGCTTCTGGCTACCCGAGACGGCGGCCGACCAGAAGAGCCTTTGCGCACTCGTCGAGGAGGGGATCCGCTTCACGGTCCTCTCCCCCTACCAGGCCCTGCGGGTCCGCCCGCCCGGCGGGGCCTGGGCCGAGGCCACCGGCGCGCGCTTCGACCCCACCCGCCCGTACCGGGTACGGGCCGGCCCAGGGGAGATCCTGGTCTTCTTCTACGACGGCCACATCGCCCGCGACCTCGCCTTCGGGGGCGCGCTCGCCTCCCCCGAGGCGCTGGTGGCCCGGCTCGAGGGCGGCTTCGACGCCGCCCGCGGACACCCCGAGATCCTCACCGTGGCCTTCGACGGCGAGACGCTCGGCCACCACAAGAAGGGGGCCGACGAGGTGCTGGCGGAGTCCCTGCGCCGCCTCGCCCGGCGCGACGACCTCGAGGTGGTGAACCTCTCCCAGGCGCTCGAGCGCATCCCGGCCGAGTGGGAGGCGGAGGTCGTCGACGGCTCGTCCTGGAGCTGTGCCCACGGCGTCGAGCGCTGGCGCAGCGACTGCGGCTGCCAGGTCGGCGGCCGGACCGGCTGGCGCCAGGCCTGGCGGGCGCCGCTCCGCAAGGCCCTCGACGCGCTGCGCGACGACCTGGCCGGGCTCTACGAGCGGGAGGCGGCGCCGCTCCTCAAGGACCCCTGGGGCGCCCGCGACCGCTTCGTCGAGATCGTGCTCGACCCGGAGCGGCGCGACGCGCCGGCCTTCCTCTCCGAGGAGGCGGTGCGGCCGCTCGGCCCGGGCGAGCAGGTGAAGGCGCTCCGCCTCCTCGAGATGCAGCGGCAGGCGCTCCTCATGTACGCGAGCTGCGCCTGGTTCTTCGCCGAGATCTCGGGGCTCGCGACGGTCCAGGTGCTGAAGTACGCCGCCCGCGCCATCCAGCTCGCCCGCCAGGCGTCCGGCACCGACCTCGAGGCGGGCTTCCTCGAGGCGCTCG
>DATJVF010000368.1:0-13645 GCA_035501995.1 Anaeromyxobacteraceae bacterium | reverse complement strand
GCGCCCGTGGTAGCCTCCCGGCCTCGAAGGAGCGGGAACGTGAAGATCGCCGTCGTCGGAACGGGTTACGTGGGCCTCGTCACCGGGACCTGCCTCGCCGAATCGGGCAACCAGGTGACCTGCGTCGACGTGGACGCCCGGAAGATCGCCCTCCTCCGGGAGGGCGGGATCCCCATCTACGAGCCAGGGCTCGGGGAGCTCGTGGCGCGCAACGCGCGCGAGAAGCGCCTCGCCTTCACCACCTCGGTCGAGGAGGCCATGGAGGGGTGCGAGGTGGCCTTCATCGCGGTGGGAACCCCGCCGGGCGAGACCGGGGAGGCCGACCTGTCCTACGTCCTCGCCGCCGCCGAGGGCATCGGCCGCCACCTGCGGCAGTATGCGGTGATCGTGAACAAGAGCACCGTCCCGGTGGGGAGCGCCGACAGGGTGGCGGGGGTGGTGAGGGCCGTCGCCAAGGCCCCCTTCGACGTGGTGTCGAACCCCGAGTTCCTGAAGGAAGGCTCGGCGGTGGATGACTTCATGCGGCCGGACCGGGTGGTGGTGGGGACCTCCTCGGAGCGCGCCCGCGCCGTCATGGGCGAGCTCTACGCTCCGTTCGTGCGCACCGAGCAGCCCATCCTCTTCATGGACACGCGCTCGGCCGAGCTCTGCAAGTACGCCGCCAACGCCATGCTGGCCACCCGCATCTCGTTCATGAACGACGTGGCGGCCCTGTGCGACCGGCTGGGCGCGGACGTCGACCAGGTCCGCCGCGGCATGGGCTCGGACAAGCGCATCGGCTACTCGTTCCTCTTCCCGGGGGTGGGCTTCGGGGGCTCGTGCTTCCCGAAGGACGTGCGCGCCGTCATGACCATGGCCCGCCAGGTCGGCCTGGACTTCGACCTCCTGCGGGCGGTCGAGCGGGTGAACGAGCGGCAGAAGCGGCTCCTGTTCGACAAGGCGACCCGGCACTTCGGCTCCCTGTCCGGCAAGCGCTTCGGCGTGTGGGGGCTCGCCTTCAAGCCCAAGACCGACGACATGCGCGAGGCGCCGGCGCTCACCCTCATCCAGCTGCTCACCGGGGCGGGGGCCGAGGTGACCGCGCACGATCCGGTGGCGGCCGAGGTCGCGCGCAAGCTCGTGGGCCCTCACGTGAAGCTGGCCGGCGAGCCGTACGAGGCCGCCGAGGGTGCCGACGCCCTGTTCCTCGTCACCGAGTGGAACGAGTTCCGCTCCCCGGACTACGAGCGCCTCAAGCGGGTCATGCGGGGATCGGTGCTCTTCGACGGTCGCAACGTCTGGGACGCTGCCCGGGCGGCGGCGGCTGGGTTCACCTACTACGGGGTGGGCCGGGCGGAGCGGCTCGCCTGAAGGCCCCGCCCCGGCGTCAGCCGCGCTTCTTGACCGTGGCCTCCCGATCGAGGAAGTAGGGCTCGACGAGGAGGGGCTCCACGCTCGGGCGATAACCCTTCACGTTGGCGCGGGTGTCGCAGAGGGCCTGCAGCACCTCGCCGCGCACGCGGGCATTGTCCTTGTCGCGCAGGAACAGCTCCACCAGGGCCACCCGGTTCTTCTCGGTGAGGGGCTGGCGTGCGAGCACGCGCACCGCGGCGATGCGGACGTCGTCGCTCATGTCCTCGAGGAGGGGGAGCAGGGCCTCCTCCACCGACGGACTGGCCTTGGTGGGGTCGGTCGGGTCGGGGACGGCGAGCACCGCCGAGAGGTCCCCGTGGTGCTCGGCGAGCCAGGAGAGGAGCACGAGCTTCTTCTCCGGATCGCGGGAGTACTCGCGGCCGAGGCGGTGGAGGAGGGCGAGCACGGTCCCGACCACCTCGCCGTCCGGCCGGAGCTCGCCGAGGACCCGCAGGCCGAAGGACACCCCGGATTCCTGGTGGGCGAGGAACTCCTTCACCGGGCCGACGGCCTTCTCGCCCGCCTCGACCAGGATCTGGCGGACGCTCTCCTTCTCCTCGTCGTCGGTGATCCCGGTGTCGGCCCGGATGGTGAAGCGCAGGCACAGGACCGCGAGGGCCTCGGGCGTGCCCAGGTCGGCGAGCTGCCCGATGACCTTCTGGCGGTTCTCGGGAGGGCCGTACTTCTCGGTGAGCCGCTGGGCCTGCTTGCGCAGGGGCGACTTCGGGCCCCCCTTCGAACCGAACAACCCGAGAAGTCCCACGACCGCCTCCTAGGCGAGGGCCCTTGGCTCACGAAAAGGTGGTGCGCAGCGACCCGTCGCCGCGGCCCGACGGCTTCTTACAACGAGATGTGGGCGCGCGGATCACCCTTGTAATGCTCCTCGAGCGATTTCACGACCTTGTCGAGGCCCGCCCCCTTCTCCGGCAGCACGATCCTGGCGACCGCGTAGAGGTCGCCCCGCTCGCCGCCGCGCAGGTCGGGCAGGCCCTTGCCGCGCAGGCGCAGCTTGCGGCCGCTCTCGGTGCGCGCGGGGATGCGCAGGCGCACTGGACCCTCGAAGGTGGGGAGGGTGACCTCGGCCCCGAAGAGCGCCTCCGGGACGGTCACCGGCAGGTCGATGAAGAGGTCCTTGCCCTGGCGGTGCACCCAGGGGTGCTCGCGCAGCTTGACGCGGAGATAGAGGTCGCCGGCCCCGCCCCCGTGCAGGCCGGGGGCGCCCTGGCCGGAGAGCCGCACCAGGGAGCCGTCCACCACGCCTTTCGGGATCTTGACCCGCAGGGTCTTGCCGCCGACGCGGACGTCCCGCTCGGCGCCGAGCACCGCGTCGCGCAGGTCGACCTCCAGCTCCGCCTCGGCGTGCGCGCCCTGGCGCGCCGCCGGCCCGCGCCCCCCGTGCGGCCGGCCCCGGGCGCCGAAGAGGTCCTCGAAGATGGACCCGAAGTCGAAGGTGCCGAAGTCGCCGACGTTCACCTCCTGGAAGTCGCCGAAGTCGAAGGGCATCCCCCCCTGGGGCGCGCCCTGGCGCTTCCACTGCCGGTAGGCGTCGGCCTTGGCGCTGTCGAAGCCGCTGCGCAGGGAATCGGGCCCGAACTCGTCGTAGAGCGCCCGGCGCTTTGGGTCGGTGAGCACCTCGGCGGCGGCGGTCACCTCCTTGAACTTCTCCTCGGCCGCCTTGTTGCCGGGGTTCATGTCCGGGTGGTACTTCTTGGCGAGCCTCCGGTAGGCCTTCTTCACCTCGTCGGCGGTGGCCGTCCGCGCTACCCCCAGGATGTCGTACAGATCGCGCTCGGGCACGAGAGCCAACCTAACGCCTCGGCCGGGCACGTCAATGCGGGCTCGGGAAGGAGGGTGGAGGGCCTCGCCCGGGAGATCCCAGCCGAAGCGGCGCCGCTCCCGGGCCACCGGTGGGTAGGGGCCCCGGGACGGGACCTTTTGCCCTCGTTTCGAGAGCTTGCCCCCCAGGGCGCGGGCGGGTTCTCTCGCCCGCGGCCCGGGCGGCGACTACAATCGGCGGATGCTCTGGGCGCTCGAGCGGCTGGCGGCGGGCCTCGCGGTGGGCCTGTTCGCGTCGGCCGCAACCCCGGCGCGCGCGGCGGAGGTCGAGCGGGTGGTGGCGGTCGTGCGCTCGCCCGCCGCACCCGAACCGCGGGTCCTGACGCTGGGGGAGGTGGAGGAGGAGGCGCGCATCGCCCTCGTCTCCCGGGGTGCGGTGCTCGCGGCGAGCCGGCCTCTCGACGCGCCGGCCATGGAGGCCGGGCTCGAGTGGCTCATCGACCAGGTCCTGCTCGACGCCGAGGCCACCCGCCTGCAGGTCTTCGAGATCGAGCGCGGCGAGGTGCTGGCGGAGCTCGCGCGCTTCAAGGAGCAGTTCGCCCGCGAGGCCGACTTCCAGGTCCTGCTCGTCCGCTGCGACATGACCGAGGGCGACCTCGAGGAGGTCCTGCGCCGGATGCTGCGGGTGCGCCGGTACCTGGAGAGCCGGGTCTCCCACGCGGGCCAGGTCTCCGAGGCGGACGTGAGCGCCTTCCTGGCGGCCCATCCCGCGGACGCCCAGGCGAGGGACCGCGAGCAGGCGCGGGCGAGGCTCGGGCAGGAGCGGATGGAGCAGGAGGCGACCTCGCTCGTGCAGGAGGTGCGCGGGCGCGCCGAGATCCGCCTCCTCGCCGACCCGAAGGCCCTCGCGACGCCGGACTGGCCGGAGGGAACCTGATGCGCCTGCCACCGGAACCGGCCCGCCCGACCTCGCCCTTCCCGCAGGTGCCCTTCACCTTCCGGCGGATGACGATGAACGACCTCGACCGGGTGATGGAGATCGAGCGGGATGGGTTCGCCCATCCCTGGTCGGCCGACCTGTTGCGCCGCGAGATGATGCACGACTGGTCCACCATCCTCCTCGCGGTCGAGCCGCGCCGGGCCCGGAGCGCGCTCGCCGGGGAGGGGGTGGTGGGCTTCGTGGTCTACTGGATCGTGCACGACGAGCTGCACGTCCTGAACCTCGCCACCGCCGTGGAGGAGCGGCGTCGCGGAGTGGGCCGGGCGCTCATGCTGGAGGCCGGCCGGCGCGCGCGCGCGGCCGGGGCAGTCCTCTCGACCCTCGAGGTGCGGCGCTCCAACGAGGCCGCCATCGCCCTCTACCGCGCGCTCGGCTACCGGCAGGTCGGCACGCGGCTCAACTACTACGCGGACGAGGGCGAGGACGCCATCGTCATGGTGCTCGACCTCTGAGAATTTCCCGGGCTCGCCTCCCGAGGGCGGGGAGCGCCGAGGGCCAGGGTGGCGCGACGGGAGGCGGCGGTCCGCTCGCGGTCCCCCCGTGGCACGTCGCGGGTGACAAGCGGGGGCGGCCGGTGTAGAAGGCCCGCCCTGCCATGCTCTGGCGCGCCCTCCGCTTCTTGCTCTTTCGCTTCGACCCGGAGCGGGTCCACCGGCTCGCCCTGGCCGCGCTGCGGGTGCTGGGCTTCCGGCCGCTGGCGCGCGCGCTGCGCCCCCGCCCGAGGCCGAGCCTGGCGGTGAAGGCCTTCGGCCTCACCTTCGCGCATCCGCTCGGCCTGGCCGCCGGCTTCGACAAGGGCGAGGTGGTGGTGCCGGGCCTGTTCGCGCTCGGCTTCTCGCACGTCGAGGTGGGGACCATCACCCCCCGGCCGCAGGCCGGGAACCCGAGGCCGCGGCTCTTCCGGCTGGAGAGCGAGCGCGCCCTCCTGAACCGCATGGGGTTCAACAACGCGGGGGCGCAGGCCTGCGCGCGCCGCCTCGCCGCCCTCGCCCGCTCCGACCGCCCGGGCGTGCTCGGGGTGAACGTCGGCAAGAACAAGGCCACCCCCAACGAGCAGGCCAAGGAGGACTACCTCGCCTGCCTCGGTGCGCTCGGCGGGCTCGCCGACTACCTCGTCCTGAACGTCTCGTCCCCCAACACCCCCGGGCTCCGCGAGCTGCAGCGCGAGGAAGCCCTCCACGACCTCCTCGCCGCCTGCTGCGAGAAGGCGCGGTCGCTCTCGCCCCCGAGGCCGCTGCTCGTGAAGCTCGCGCCCGACCTCTCGGAGCGGGGGCTCGACGAGGCGGTGGAGGTGGCGCTCGCGGTCGGGGCGAGCGGCCTCGTCGCCACCAACACGACGCTCGAGAGGCCGGGCGGGGTGAAGCGCCACCGGGTGGCTCTCGAGGAGGGCGGGCTCTCGGGCGCGCCGCTCGCGGGGCTCGCCCTGCGCGCCCTGCGCCGGATCTACACCCGGACAGGTAAGCGCATCCCCATTGTGGGTGTGGGTGGCGTGATGAGCGCCGAGGACGCCTATGCACGGATCCGCGCTGGGGCGACCCTCGTTCAGACCTATACGGGTTACATCTATGGGGGCCCATGTTTCCCGGCGAGGGTGCAGAAAAAGCTCGAGGAAATGCTAAAACACGATGGATTTTCAAATATTTGTGATGCTGTAGGGGCCGACGACAGGGAGGGCTTCAGGTAGTGCCTGGCCCGCTAGTTGCTTAGCAAGCCAGCTACCCAATAGGGTGTTGCCAGCCGACCGAGGAAGCAGCACCTCTGACCCGAGACCAGACCCCTCAGGGCTCGGTTGACGGCCATGACGCGACGCGTTAACTTCAACGCGTAGGGGGTTCGAGTCGGGCGAACCCGAGAAGCACCATCCCGAAGTCAGGTGGCGAGATGGCCGAGAAGACGAGTGGTACCAAGGTTCCGGAGTTCCTGCGCGAACCCCTCGAGGCCGCCCAGGCCCGCCTCGTCGAGTTCGAGGGGGAGGCGCAGAAGGTGCTGAAGGAGCTCGTGCAGAAGGGAAAGGAGAGCCGCAAGGACGTGGCCGACCTCGTGCAGCGACTCTCGAAGCAGGACTGGCGGATGGACGACTGGCGCGAGCGCGTGAACCGGCTGCGCGAGCAGGGCCGGGAGCGCGCCCAGGAGCTGCGCGGCCGGGCGGAGAGCTTCCGCTCGGACGCCATGCTGAAGGTGGAGGAGCTGCAGGCCAAGGCGGTCGCCTTCCTGGGCGTCGCCACCCGCGATCAGGTGGAGGAGCTCTCGCGGGAGCTCGAGCGGCTGGCGCGGCGGCTCGACAAGGCCGACCGGGCCCGCAAGTCCAAGAAGGCCGCCAAGCGGCCGGCGGCGGAGGTGTAGCCATGCCCGACGTTCGCGAGACGTTCAAGGAGGCCTGGTCGCAGGCGCTCGTCGGCCTGAACGCCGCCGAGCAGGAGGCCGAGAAGGTCATCGGCAAGATCGCCGACGCCGCCGGCTTCACCCCCGAGGACGTGCGCCGGCACGCCCGCGAGTTCGCCGAGCGGCTGCAGGTGCAGCGCAAGGAGATCGAGAAGACCATCGACGAGGCCGTGAAGCGGGCCACGAGCCGCTTCAGGCTGCCCACCCGCGAGGAGCTGGAGGGGCTGCGCCAGCGCGTCGACACCCTGGCCGCCCGGGTGGAGGCGCTCGGTCAGGCGCGCGCCAAGGACGAGGAGAAGAAGGAGGGCGCCCCCGCGTGAGGGCGCCGACGGCGAGAGGCTGCACGAGCGCCCTCATCGCGGTCGCCGTGGCGGCGGCCGTGATGGTGTTTCCGGGTGCCCTGGCGGACCTGCCCAGCCTGCCGCGGATCTCGGCCTTCGTCTCGGCCGCCTGCGGGGGCAGCTCGCCGTGCCCGGTTCCCGAGCGCCAAAGATGGCTCGGCGAGCTCGAGTCCTTGCTCGCCGAGCGCATGCCGGCCCTCTCGGAGAGGGACCGGACGCGCCTCGCCGACGTGATCTACGAGGAGGCGCACAGCGCCTCGCTCGACCCGCTCTTCGTCCTCGCCGTCATCGCGGTCGAGTCGGGCTTCGACGAGCTCGCCGAGAGCGAGGCCGGCGCCCGCGGGCTCATGCAGCTGCTCCCCGGCACCCTGCGCCGCGAGGCGCAGCGCTTCGGCCTCCCCGGCGACCCCGACGACCCCGACGACCCCGCCCTCAACGTGCGGGCCGGCATCCACTACTACCGCCGCCTGGTGCGCGCCTTCGGTTCGACCGAGCTCGCCCTCATGGCCTACAACGCCGGACCGAACCGGCTGCTGCGCTACCTCGACGAGGAGGGAGCGATCCCCGAGCGGTTCAAGGACTACCCGCGCCGCATCGAGCGCGAGCTCGGCCGGCTGCGCCGCCACGGCGGACCCGGGGCGCCCTCGCTCGCCCTCGCCCGGCCGCGTCGCGAGGCTCCCGAGGCGGAGGCCGCCGCCGAGCGTTAGATACCCGCCGCCATGCGGGTGACCGAGATCTTCTTCAGCATCCAGGGGGAGGGGACCCGGGCCGGCCGGCCCTGCGTCTTCGTCCGCTTCACCGGCTGCGACCTGCGCTGCAGCTACTGCGACACCGCCTACGCCTTCAGCGGGGGGCGGGAGATGCCCCGCGAGGAGATCCTGGCCGAGGTGGCCCGCCATCCCTGCCGGCTCGTCCTGCTCACCGGGGGCGAGCCCTTGCTGCAGAAGGAGCTTCCGACGCTGGCGGGCGAGCTCCTCGCGCGAGGGTACGAGGTCACCGTCGAGACGCACGGCCAGCGCCCTCTCGACGCGCTCCCGCCCGAGGTGGTGAACATCGTCGACGTGAAGACCCCCGCCTCGGGCGAAGCCACCCTCGAGCTCGGGTACCTCGACCGCCTGCGCGGCCACGACGAGGTGAAGTTCGTGGTCGCCTCCGAGGCCGACTGGCGCTACAGCCTGGAGGTGATCCGCGCCCACCGCCTCGAGGGCCGGGTGGCCCTGCTCGTCTCGCCGGTCCACGGCGCGGTCGACGCCCGTGAGGTGGCGCGCTGGATCCTGGCGAGCGGGGTCGACGCCCGGCTGAACCTGCAGCTGCACAAGCTCGTGTGGGGAGCCGAGGCGCGCGGGGTGTGACCGGCTTGACGCGCCTGGCCAGGCGGGGCTAGGAGTTCCAGCTTGAGCGCCGCGCGCGCCCGCTCGCCGCCCGGGAGGGCCGCGGCGGGGCACCTTCACCGTCGGCGCACGAGGCGGAGGCCCCTTGTTTCGTCCCGACCCCACCATGGCCTTCGTCGACGCGACGCGGGAGCGGGTGGTGGCGCTGGTGGAGAGCCTGAACCAGCCGCAGATCTCCATCCCCAGCAAGCCCTCGCAGGCCGCCCACGGCTTCTTGTGCGGGCTGCGCACGCCCTCGGGTGCCTTCGCCCTCTACGTCGGACTTTACCTGCCGCAGACCGTCGAGAACGTCATCTACGCCTACGAGCCGCGCGAACTCGGCCTCGACGCCTTCCGGGCCGCGCGGACCGAGGGGCTGCACTTCCTCGAGTCGATGGGCTTCATGCTCGACGACCTCCGCTTCACGAACCAGAGCGCCGAGCAGCAGGAGCGCCTCCTGAAGCGGGTGCCCCTCTTCTCGCGCCCGAGGCCCTCCGAGCCCCCCCAGGCCGAGGGGCAGGGTCCGCGCGAGATGGCCCTCGCCCGCCTCCTCGCGAGCTTCTGACCATGAGCGCCCGCCTCCGCCCCGCCCTGCGCGCCCTCTCCCTGGTGCTCCCCCTCCTCCTCGCCTGCGCTCACGGGCCCACGAAGAGGCAGCTGGAGGCGGCCGACATCCACTACCAGCTCGGCGCCGAGGCCCTGAAGGCCGGGCGCCGCGAGGAGGCCCTGCGCGAGTTCGACGAGGCCCTCAAGGTCGACGAGCGGCACGTCCTCGCCCACCTCGGGCGCGGGTTGGCGCTGCAGTTCCTGGGCCGGCTGCCGGAGGCCGAGCACGAGTACCGGCGGGCCCTCGAGATCGACCCCCAGCAGCCCGACGCCCACAACGCCCTCGGCCAGCTCCTCGCCCAGACCGGCCGCCTCGGGGCCTCGCTGGGCGAGTTCGACGCGGCCCTCGCCGACCCCACCTACCGGGACGCCTACCTCGCCCACTGCAACAAGGGCCAGGCCCTCGACAGCCTCGGCCGCCACGATGACGGCATCGCCGAGTTCAGGACCTGCCTCGCCCTCGCCCCCCGCTACTGCCGCGGCCACCGCGACCTCGGGCGGGTGCTCCTCGCCGACGGACGCCTCAAGGACGCGCTCGCCTCCTTCCGCCGTTACAGCGAGCTGTGCGCCGGCTCGGCCGACGCCTGGTTCCAGCTCGGCCTGGTGGAGATGAAGGCCTCTGACCCCGAGGAGGCCCGCCGGGCCTTCGAGCGCTGCGCCGCGCTGGAGGGCGACCCGGTGGTCGAGGAGTGCAAGGACAAGCTGGGAGCGCTCAAATGAGCGGCGAGGAGGAGAGGGCGGCGAGGCTCGCCTCGGCGGCGGCCGCCTTCGGGCGCTGGCTCTTGCAGGAGCGCGAGTTGCGCGGGCTCGACCGCCAGGAGGTCTCGAAGCTCACCAAGCTCGCGCCGGCGGTCATCGAGGCCCTCGAGTCGGGCGATCCCGATCGCATGCCGCCCAAGGCCTACGTCTTCGGCTACCTGCGCTCCTACGCCGGGGCGGTGGGGCTCGACCCGGACGAGGTGGTGCTGCGCTTCCAGGAGGTGGTGGGGCCGGAGGAGAGCGCGGCGCCGTCGGCGCGGCGCTTCCCGCTCCGCCTCGTCCTCGCGGCCGCGGTGGCCCTCGCCCTCCTCGCCATGGCGGTGGCGACCCTCATCGGCCCGCCGCGCGAGCACCGCGGCGCCGGGGTCGCCCCGGCGGCCGACGGCGCCGCGGGCGGCCCCTCGCACTAGAGGCTTGAGCCATGGGCGAGGGGACGATCGAAGCGGGTCCCGGCCGGGGCCTTCCGGCGCGAGGCGGTGGCCGGTGAGCGGCCTCGTCAAGCTCTGCGGGGTGGTCCTGCGCGCGGTGGACTACGGCGAGTCCGACCGGATCGTCACCCTCTTCACCGCCGAGCGGGGCAAGGTCGCCTTCTTCGCGCGGGGGGCGCGCGCCTCGCGGCGCCGCTTCGGCGGCACCCTCGAGCTCTTCACGGTGGTCGCCGCCGAGGCGCGGGAGCGCAGGGGAGGGGACCTCCTCGGGCTCGAGAGCGTCGCGGTGGTGCGCGCCTTCCCGGCCATCCGGGGCGACCTCGCCCGCATCGGGTGCGCCGGCTACGCCTGCGACCTCGCCCGCAACCTCGTGCACGAGGGGGAGCAGGCCCCCGAGCTGCTCGCGCTCCTCGAGGCGTACCTGTTCCGCCTCGAGGCGGCCCCGGCAGAGCCGACCGGGCTCAGGGCCTACGAGCTCAAGGCGCTCGAGGCGGCCGGCCTCATGCCGCGCCTCGCCGAGTGCGCCTCCTGTGGCCGGGACCCCGGGGTGGGGGTGGCGCGGGTCCGTTTCGATCCGGCCGAGGGCGGGGCCTTGTGCCCGGCCTGCTCGGGGGGGAGGCGGGCGACCCTCGAGCTCTCCCGGGAGACGCTCCTCGCCCTCGCGCGGCTGCAGCGGGAGGGGCTCGAGGAGGCCGCGCGCACGCCGCTCGCGCCTTCGCAGGCCCGCGAGGCGCGCGAGGCCCTCTCGGCCTTTATCGAGTACCAGCTCGGCGCGCCGCTCGCGAGCCGCCGCTTCCTCGACGAGGTGGGCAAGGTGCTCTGACCCGAGGGCCCGCGCGGGCCGCGGGAAGCACTTACCTTTTGACAGGGGGAGGGACGGGACTCTACCTTGCGCGGTCGGCGCGCTTTACACCCCGGAACAAGGAGCGGGCGTGACCTTCCAGGAACTCATCTTGAAGCTCCAGTCCTACTGGGCGGAGCGGGGCCTCATCCTCGCGCAAGGCTACGACCTGGAGGTCGGGGCCGGCACCATGAACCCGGCCACCTTCCTGCGCGTGCTCGGTCCGGAGCCCTGGAACGTGGCCTACGTCGAGCCCTCGCGGCGCCCGGCCGACGGCCGCTTCGGCGAGAACCCCAACCGCCTCTACCAGCACCACCAGTTTCAGGTGATCCTGAAGCCCCATCCTCCCGACGTGCAGGACATCTACCTCGGCTCCCTGCGCGCCCTCGGCATCGACCCCCTCGAGCACGACCTGCGCTTCGTGGAGGACGACTGGGAGAGCCCCACCCTGGGGGCCTGGGGCCTCGGCTGGGAGGTCTGGTGCGACGGGATGGAGATCACCCAGTACACCTACTTCCAGCAGGCCGGTGGCTTCGAGGTGAAGCCGGTGGCCTGCGAGCTCACCTACGGCCTCGAGCGCATCGCCATGTACCTGCAGAACGTGGAGAACGTCTACGACGTGGAGTTCGTGAGGGGGGTGAAGTACCGGGAGGTCTTCCACCGCAACGAGTACGAGCAGAGCGAGTACAGCATGCGCCAGAGCGACCCGGCCATGCTCTTCGGGCTCTTCACCACCTACGAGGCCGAGTGCCGGCGGCTGCTCGAGCTCAAGCTCCCGCTCCCGGCCTACGACTACTGCCTCAAGTGCTCCCACACCTTCAACCTCCTCGACGCCCGCGGCGCCATCAGCGTGACCGAGCGGGCCGCCTACATCGGCCGGGTGCGGGCCCTCGCCCGGGGGTGCGCCGAGGCCTACCTCGCCACCCGCGAAAAGCTCGGCTTCCCGCTCCTCAGGGGCGTGAAGAAGGGCCACGGCGCGAGGGCTCTCTCGTGACGCGCCGGGCGAGCGCGGCGGCGAAGAAGGAGAGCCGGGACCTCCTCTTCGAGGTGGGTAGCGAGGAGCTCCCGGCCGGCTTCGTGCCGCCGGCCCTGAGGCAGCTCGAAGAGGACCTCGCCCGCGCCCTCGACGAGGCGCGCCTCGCCCACGGCGAGGTGCGGGCGCTCGGCACCCCCAGGCGGCTGTGCGTCTTCGCCCGCGAAGTCGACGCCAGGCAGAAGGACCTCGAGAGCGAGGCCCTCGGCCCGCCGGTCGCACAGGCCTTCGACGCCGCGGGGCGCCCCACCGCCGCGGCCAAAGGCTTCGCGAAGAGCCAGGGCCTCGAGGTGGAGGCCCTCCTGCGGGTCCCGACCCCCAAGGGCGAGCGCCTGGCCGCCCGGCGCCGGGAGCGCGGCGAGCGCGCCGAGGCGGTGCTGCCGGCGCTGCTCGAGCGCCTGGTGGCCGGGCTCCGCTTCAAGAAGGCCATGCGCTGGGGGGACGAGACCGTCACCTTCGCCCGGCCCATGCGCTGGATGGTGGCCCTCTACGGCGGCCGACCGCTCCGGGTCCGCTACGGCGACGTCCGCTCCGGCCGGGTCACCTACGGCCACCGCTTCAAGGCCCCGCGGTCGATCGCCCTCACCGGCACGCCGGAGGACTACCTGGCGAGGCTCCGCAAGGCCTTCGTCCTCGTCGACCCCGCCGAGCGCCGCGTCGCCATCGAGCGCGCGCTCGAGGCGGCGGCGAGGAAGGCGCACGGGAAGGTGCGCCCCGACGAGCCGCTCCTCGAGCAGGTCACCTACCTCGTCGAGTACCCGACCGCGGTCCTCGGCGAGTTCGACCCGCAGAACCTGGAGCTGCCGCCGGAGGTGGTGATCTCCGAGGAGCGCAACCACCAGCGCTACTTCGCCGTCCAGGACGGCGAGGGACGCCTCACCCACCGCTTCATCGCCGTCTCGGGCACCCCGGTCAGGGATCCGCGGGTGAGCCGTCGCGGCTACGAGCGCGTCCTGCGCGCCCGCCTGGCCGACGCCCGCTTCTTCTTCGAGGAGGACAAGAAGCGGACCCTCAAGGACCGCTACCCGGACCTCGGGCGCCGGACCTACCAGGCCAAGCTCGGCACCGAGCTCGACCGGGCCGGCCGCATGGTCGTCATCGCGACCGCGCTCGCCGGCGCCCTCGGCAAGGAAGAGCTCCTCGAGGACCTCGCCCTCGCCGCCTCCCTCGCCAAGGTCGACCTCAACACCGGGATGGTGGGGGAGTTCCCCGAGCTGCAGGGCATCATGGGCGGCCACTACGCCAGGCTCGACGGCGAGCCGGCCGACGTCGCCGACGGCATCGAGGACCACTACAAGCCCATCGGCGCCTCCGAGGACATGCCGCGCGGCGACGCCGGCGCGCTGGTCGGGATCGCCGATCGGCTGCACCAGCTCGTCGGGATCATCGGCGTGGGCGAGAAGGCGACCGGCGCCGCCGACCCGTTCGGCCTGCGCCGCGCCGCCATCGGCATCCTCCGCATCGTGCAGGCGCGGGGGTACCACCTCTCGCTCGACGCCGCGGTGGACGCCGCGCTCGACGCGCTCGCCGGCAAGGTCAACCAGGACCGCGCCGCGGTGAAGGGGCAGGTGCTCGACTTCCTGCGCGGGCGGCTCAAGGCGCAGTGGAGCGACGAGATCGAGGTGGATCTGGTCGAGGCGGTGCTGTCGGCCGGGTTCGACGACCTCGTCGACGCGCGGCAGCGGCTCGTGGCGCTCGCCGACGTGAAGCGCCGTCC
>DATJVF010000367.1:0-2143 GCA_035501995.1 Anaeromyxobacteraceae bacterium | reverse complement strand
GAGGAGGAAGCCGGCCCGGTGGTCGAGGTTCAGCCACATCACCTCCTCCGGCTTGATGGCCAGCCGCGGGAAGGCGTCGGCCGGCCCGAGCTTCGACTCGTACATGGCGATGAGGGTGGCCTCGTTCTGCTGCAGGTACTGCCGGGCCTCGACGTGGGAAGGGTCGCGCCGCAGGATCTTCTCGATCATCTCCAGCGAGCCGGAGAAGTCCCCGAGTGCGAAGAGCTCGCGGGCCCCGTCCAGCCAGACCTCCACCTCGCTGCGGGTCTTCTCGGGGGCGCCCGGCTCGGGCTGCGGGCCGGCCTCGGGTACGAGCGGGCGCAGGTCGGACTGCTCGGCCACGCTGGCGAGGTCGAGGCCTCCCCCCTCCTCGAGGACCACCGCCGGCTCGGCCACCGGTCCCTGGTCCCAGGGCGAGGGGACGTAGTCGCTCAAGGTGGTGCGCTCGCCCTCGCGGGTGGGCGGCGCCCCGGCCGGGCTCTCCGCCCGCGGGACCGTCCGGAGCGAACCCTCGGCGGTGAAGAAGGACTTGGGGGTCGGCGGCAGGGTGACCGGCGAGCGGAGCCAGGCTGGCGAGGCCGGCGCCGGGAGGGGCACCGCCGGCTCACCCGGGTCGCCGGCGGCCGGGCCGGCCTTGGGCGCGGGGGCCGGCAGCGGCACCGGGGCGCCCCCGCCGACGGCGGCCGCGTTCTGGACGAGCTTGCCGACGAGGAGCTCAAGGTAGGAGAGGGCCCGGGCGTTGCCGGGGTCGATGGCGAGGACGTCGCGCCAGCAGCGCTCGGCCTCGCCGAGCTGTCCGCGGGTGTAGGCGCGGATGCCCTGCTCCATGAGCTCGCCCGCGCTGCTCACCGGCCGCCCTCGCCCGAGCCGCCGGCCAGGCCCTTGAAGAGCTGCAGGGTGCGATCGAGCTGCTCCTCGAGGTCCGAGAGCTGGGCCGCCTCGCGGGCCGCGATGGCGGCGCGGGCGCGCTGGACCACCGCCTCGGCCTTGTGGACCGCGTCGCGGCCGAAGCGGCTGCGGGCCAGCGCCGCCGTGACGGCCGGCACGAGGGCCTCGATCTCGGCGATGACCTTCTCGGCCGCCTCGCGGCGGCGGTCGAAGTCGGTCGCCTGCTGCCGGCGTTCGAGCAGCTCGTCCACGTTCTCGTCGAGGATCCGCTTCAGCTCGTCGGCGGTGAGGCCGGAGGTGGCGGTCACGGTGATGGACTGGCGCTGGCCGGTGACGAGGTCCTTGGCCGAGACCGCCACGATGCCGTCGGCGCTGATCTCGAAGATGACCTCGATCTCCACCTCCCCCCGGTGGGCCGGGCGGATGCCGGCCAGGACGAACTCGCCGAGCAGCTCGTTCTCGATGGCCTTCTCGCTCGCCCCCTGCAGGACCGCGATGCGCACCGCGGTCTGGTTGTCCTGCGAGGTGGTGAAGAGGTGCATCGCGCTCGTGGGGACGGTGGTGTTGCGTGGGATGATGGTCTGGAAGTACCCGCCCACCACCAGGATGCCGAGATTCTGGGGGGTGACGTCGAGAAGAAGGACCTCGGTCGCCCCCTTGGCCGGGTGCGCCAGCGCGTGGGCCTGGATGGCCGCCCCGAGGGCCACCACCTCCTCGGGGTGGACGCTGCGGGAGGGCTCCCGGCCGAAGAGCTTCTTCACCGCCTGCTGCACGCGGGGCATGCGGGTCTGGCCGCCGACCAGGATGACGTCGTCGATCTGGGCCGGGCGCACGCCCACGTCGCGCAGGGTGCGCTCGGCCACCTGGCCGCAGCGGTCGACGAGGTCCTTGGTGAGGTCCTCGAGTTGCTCGCGGCTCACCTGGCGCTCGAGGTGGAGGGCGGGCTTGCCGTCGCCGCCGCCCACCAGGAACGGCAGGTGGACGCTGGCGGTCTGGGCGCTCGAGAGCTCGCACTTGCACTTCTCGGCGGCGTCCTTGAGGCGCTGCAGCGCCATCTTGTCCTGGCGCAGGTCGAGTCCGCCGTTCTCCTTGGCGAAGCCGAAGGTGAGCCAGTCCATGACCCGGCGGTCGAAATCCTCTCCGCCGAGGTAGGTGTCGCCGCCCACCCCCACCACGTCGTAGACGCTCTTGCCGATGTCCAGGATGGAGATGTCGAAGGTGCCGCCACCCAGGTCGAACACCACCACCTTGCGCT
>DATJVF010000366.1:0-11644 GCA_035501995.1 Anaeromyxobacteraceae bacterium | reverse complement strand
GGTCGCCGCGCCGAAGCCCGGGAGGCCGGGGATCCCGTCCGCCTCGTCGCCCACGAGCGCCAGGTAGTCGGGGACGCTCTGCGGCCGGATGCCCCGGCGAGCGAGGAGCTCCTCCTCGTCGATGACGCGGCGGCGTACGCGGTCGACCTGAACCACTTTCCGCCCGGACAGGCACTGCCCCAGGTCCTTGTCGGGCGTGAGGATCCGCACCTGCTCGGCCACCTCGCGAAAGCGGGCGGCCCCGGTGGCCAGCGCGTCGTCGGCCTCGTACTCGCGCATCGACCACACCGTCACCCCGAGGGCGCGGGTGGCGGCCTCCGCCGCGTCGAACTGGGCGAGGAGCTCGGCGGGGACGCCCTGCTCGGTCTTGTAGCCGGGCCACAGGTCGTTGCGGAACGAACGGATGGGATTGTCGAAGGCCACCGCGAGGTGGGTGACCGCCTCGCCCTCCTCGTTGAGGAGCCCCAGCAACGAGGACGCCAGGCCCACCGTCGCCGTGGCCTCGAAGCCCGCCGGGGCGCGGTGGCGCGGCCGCTTGGAGTAGTGAGCTCGGAACAGCTCGAAGGTGCCGTCGACGAGGTGGACGCGCATCGCCTTGGGACATGGGCGGGCGGCGCCCTCGGGTCCCCTCCCGGCTGGGGCCCACCGCTCGGCCGCCGGGCTCGCCCGAAGGGCGACCGCCACGGAGGGGGTGGCGCACGCCTGAGACGGCCCTCCCGTCACGGCGCGCCGGCGCTCAAGACAGCCTGCAGGCCGGGCGGAATCCTTACCAACCGCCGGCTGGCGCGGTCCTGGAACACGAGGCCGGTCCTCACCCGCGCGATCTCCTTTCCGGTCGCCTCGTCGCTCAGGCGGTAGAGGAGGTCGCAGCCGCGCGTCCTGACCTGGCCCGCGCCGATGTCGATCCGCAGCACCATGCCGTAGCGGCCCTCCGCCCGGTAGAGGAGGGCGGCCTCCACCATCAAGAGGCCGGTCCCCTCGACGTCGAGCTCGGTGAAGCCGTGGGCGCCGAGGAACTGCGCGCGCGCCTCCTGGGCCAGCGCGAGCACCGCGTCGTTGCCGAGGTGGCCCCCGTAGTTGAGGTCGTCGATGCGGATGGGGATGCGGGTGGCGAAGAGGAACCGTCCGGGGAGCTCGATGTCGAGGTGCGCCATGGGTCGAGCTAACCCGAAAGCCGAGGCGAGCGCCAGCGGCGGCGCGCGCGTGCCATCCCCTCGGCGGCGAGGACGCCGCCGGCCGCGGTGGCCGCTCAGCTGCGCTCGGCGCCGGCGGCCATCCCGGGCTCCACCGCACCGCCGCCGGCTTCCGCGGGCTCGGCGTGGGCCCACCGCCCCTCGACCGGCGCGCGCTCCGTCCGCCAGCGGGCCGGACCGTACCCCGTCTCTCTCGCCAGCGCGGCCTCGCCGCGGATCTCCTCCAGCCTGCGGTCGAGCCGTGGCAGCACCTCCTCCGCCGTGTAGCGGACGAAGTGCTCGCCCAGGATCGAGAAGCCGACCGCTCGCGGGACGGCGGCGAGGCCCAGGCGGAGACCCTTCCACAAGAGCCGCCAGAACCAGCGGCGGCGCTCGGGATCCCCGCGGATCCCGATGCCCCAGGCGGCCCGGGCGAGCGCCCGCCAGGCGCCGGGCCTTAGCGGCGCGGGCCGCGAGGGCGTCATGTCGAGCGAGAGCTCGCAGCGGCCGAAGAACGCCTCGGCCGAGAAGAGGGCGGCGAGGAGCGCGCGATAGCCGGCCACCAGCTCGGCCTCCGGCATGGTGGTCTCGAAATTGGTACGGTCGAACTGATCGCCGCTGGCGTCCGCGCGCAGCCGGCCCTCGCGCTCGAGCCTGCGCCAGAGCTGGGTCCCCGGGAGGGCACTGAGGATGCCCACCATGGCGCGCGGGATGGGGAGCTGCGACACGAACTCGCGCTGGCGCTCGAGCGCGGTGGCGTCGTCGCCGTCGAAGCCCACGATGAACCCGGCGAACACCTCGAGGCCGGCCCGGCTCAGCTTGGTCACGGCCTCGGCCGGGGCCATGAGCAGGTTCTGCCTCTTCTGGGTCTTCTTGAGCGTCTCGGGATCGGGCGTCTCCAGGCCGACGAACACCGAGCTGAACCCGGCGTCCACCATGGCACCGACCAGGCCGTCGTCGCCGGCGAGGTCGAGGCTCGCCTCGGTGTAGAGGTCGAACGGGCTGCGGTGCGCACGCTGCCAGACCGCCAGCTGCGGCAAGAGGCGGCCCGCCGCCTTGCGGTTGCCGATGAAGTTGTCGTCCACGATGAAGAGCGGACCCCGAGCGCCCAGGCGCCTTAGGGCCTCGAACTCGGCCAGCACCTGGGCGGGCGCCTTCACCCTGGGGACGCGCCCGAAGATCTCGATGATGTCGCAGAACTCGCAGTTGAACGGGCAGCCGCGCGAGACCTGCACCGAGAGCGACGCGTAGCGGTCGAGCTCGAGCAGGTCGAAGCGCGGGACGCGGGCGAGCGCCATGGACGGCCGGGCGTCGCCGGACGGCGAGAGGACCCGCTCCGTCACGCGCCCGGGGTGCTCGAGCGCCTCCACCAGCCGTGCGAGCCGCCCCTCCGCCTCGCCCAAGAACAGGTAGTCCGCCTCCGGAAAGGCGTCCGGGCTCGTGGTCGGGGCCGGTCCCCCCACCACCGTCGGACGGCCGAGGTGCCTCGATCGGGCCATGAGCTCCCGCATCGAGCGCGACTGCACCAGCATGCCCGAGACCAGCACCGCGTCGGCCCAGCGGAGGTCCTCCTCCGAGGTCGGGCCGAGGTGCAGGTCTCGGACGCGGAGCTCCCAGGACTCGGGGAGGAGCGCGGCGAGCGTGGCGAGACCGAGCGGCGGAAGGGCGGCGTCCTTGCCGACGAAGGGAAGGCTGTGCTGGTAGCCCCAGTACGTGGGTGGGGTGGCTCCCTGGACGAGCAGCGTGCGCATGGTGGCATTCGAATGCGGGCGTGTCATAGGCGAGTCACCGTCCACCAGCCTGGGTGGGTCACCCGGGCCACGAGCAGGGCCAGCCCAGCGCGCCCCGACCTGTATGGGGGGCTGCCGCCGGGCCCGGCGGGGTAGGGCGACCAAGGTGCCGCGCCTCGACGCGCCGGGGTCGAAGCGAGGAGCCGAGGGCTCTCTCGACGGCTGCCCGGGAGTTCCGGGTTCCTCGTGGTGAACGTGGCGGCGCGGCTCCTGCGCCCGGCCGACGAGCCCGCGGGTGCCGGTCCTCTCCTTGCGGCGCGAGGGGCTATCCTGCCCTCTCTCTCACAGGAAGGGTCCACCCATGGCGATCCGGAACAAGCAGTGGCGGCTCGCGAGTCGGCCGAAGGGCTTCGTGGAGGAGTCGAACTTCCGACTCGTCGAGGTGGAGGTTCCCGCGCTCGAGGCGGGCCAGCTCCTCGTCCAGATCCACTACCTGTCGCTCGACCCCTACATGCGCGGTCGGATCGGCGAGGCGAAGTCCTACGCCCCGCGCCAGCCGGTGGGAGAGGTGATGCTGGGCGGGACCGTCGGCGAGGTGATCGACTCGCGAAACCCGCGTTTCGAGCGCGGGGACGTCGTCGTCGGCATGGGGGGCTGGCAGCAGTTTCACCACAGCGACGGGACCGGCCTCATGAAGGTGGACGCGCGCGCGATCCCGGCATCGGCCTACCTCGGGCCGGTCGGCATGCCCGGCGTCACCGCCTGGTACGGGCTCGACCGGATCGGGAAGCCCAGGGCCGGCGAGACGGTGGTGGTCTCGGCGGCGAGCGGGGCGGTGGGGAGCGTGGCGGGCCAGCTCGCCAAGCTCGCGGGTTGCCGAGCGGTGGGCATCGCCGGCGGGGCCGCCAAGTGCGATTACGTGGTGCGGGAGCTGGGTTTCGACGCCTGCGTCGATTACAAGGCGGACCGGTTCCGCGAGGCACTCGAGGCGGCCACCCCGAGGGGCGTCGACGTGGCCTTCGAGAACGTGGGCGGCCCGGTGCTCGACTCGACCCTGAGCCGGATGAACCCGTTCGGGCGCATCGCCGTGTGCGGCCTCATCGCCGGCTACAACGGCGAGCCCGTGGCCCTGCGCAATCTCCAGGCCATCCTGGTGAGCCGGCTCACGGTGCAGGGCTTCATCATCTCCGAGCACCTGGAATTCTGGCCCAAGGCGCTGGGCATCCTCTCCGCCCTGCTGGCGCAGGGAAAGCTGCGCTACCGCGAGACCGTGGCGGAAGGCATCGAGAGCGCCCCGCGAGCGCTGGTCGGGCTCTTCCACGGGGAGAACCTCGGCAAGCAGCTCGTCAAGGTGGCCTGACGCCCGGGCGGCCTAGGCGGAAATGCGGCCGGGCGCGTGGCCCGGACCGCCTCAGGGCGGGGCCGGCCCCTCGGTCACCTGGACGAGGTCGCGTGGCCGTAGCCACCGGGCGAAGGCCTCCCGGACCTGCTCCGCGCCGAGGGCG
Source organism: Anaeromyxobacteraceae bacterium (assembly GCA_035501995.1). Taxonomy (GTDB): domain Bacteria; phylum Myxococcota; class Myxococcia; order Myxococcales; family Anaeromyxobacteraceae; genus Anaeromyxobacter_A. Next base: position 7,237 of record DATJVF010000366.1, on the reverse strand, counting down.
AGGTAGCGGCGGGCGGCCTGCGTCGGCTCGTCGAGGGGCAGCTCGTGCTGGGCGCGGTGCAGCAGGCCGAGCGCCATCCCCGGCACGCTGCCCTCCGAGAGGGGGATCTCGCTCAGCGCGAGCGCCTTGGCGTTGCGCAGCTCGGAGGGCGTCACCGGCTCACGCTGCATGGCCTCGAGATCGCGTACCACGAGGGAGCGGGCCTTGGAGACGTTGGGGGGATCGCAGCCGAACTGCACGCTGTAGAGGGCGCGCGTCCGGCCGACGTCGAAGGTGGTGTCGACGAAGTACACGAGCCCGCCCTTCTCCCGCAGGTCGCGCTCCAGGCGACTCGCGTAGAATGCACCCCCGAGGACGTGGTTCCCGAGCTCGAGGGCGTAGTAATCGGGATCGGAGCGGGTGAGGCCCAGGGTCTCGGCGAGCGTGACCTTGTCCTGCACGCGGCTCCTGTCGGCCACGGTGGTCACCGAAGGCTTGCTCGGCGGCACCGGCCGGAGCAGCGTCTCCGGCTTCGGCCCCTTCGCGCGCCAGCCCCCGAAGGCGCGCTCCACCGCGGAAAGGACCCGCTCGGGCGTGAGGTCGCCCATCACCACCAGGGTGGTGAGATCGGGGCGGAAGACCCTCCGGTAGTAGGCCTTGAGGTCGCGGTAGGTGAGGGAGGACACGCTCGCCGGAGTGGTCCTGCGCAGGGTCGGGTCGTGGACGGGGAACAGGCCGACCTTGAGCGCGCGCTCGGCGAGGTAGTCGGGACTCTCGAGGATCCCGCCGGCGGTGCGCGCCGTCTGATCGCGGATGGTCTTGAAGGCGGCCTCGGGCAGCGCCGGATGGAGCAGGTTGTCGGCCAACAGGTCGAGGCCGCGCTCGAAGTCCGGACCGAGGGCCCGCATCGAGAACTCGACCCCCGCCGACTCGTCGATGCCGCGGTCGTCGAGGGCCTTCTGGAAGGCGAGGCGGTCGAGCGAGGTGGTTCCGAAGGCGAAGAGCTGGTCGAGGACGTCGGCCACCCCTTCCTGGCCGGCGGGGGTCTCGAGGCTCGGCTCGTTGCGCACCGAGCCGTAGACGCTGACCGTGTCGCTGATGGACTCGCGCTGCACGATGAGGGTGAGTCCGTTCGGCAGGCGGTGGACGAGGGGGTGAAGGGAGGACTCCGGCACGGCCAGGTGGCCGAGGGCCTCCTCGGCCCAGGGGGGGAGCTCCACGGCCGCAGCGCTCTTGGGGGCGAAGGATTCGGCCCCGCCGAACCCCTTGGCCGCCACCGGGCCGCCGGAAGGCTCAGGGGTGAGGACGGCCAGGATGGCGGCGGACGGATCGAGGTCGCGACGGGCGACGCGGTTCACGTCGGCCGCCGTCACCCGCTCGATCGACCGCAGGTCGTCCTCGGGGGACTCGCGCCCCTCGAGCGCCACCGCCTCCGACCAGCTCTGCGCCAGCCCGGCCACCGAGTTGCGCTGGAACTCGAACTCGGCCTGCTCGTGGCGCCTGGCCGCCTCCACCAGCTCTTCCGGGAGGCCCGCCTCGAGGGCGGAGGAGAGGAGGGCCTCGACCTCCTTCAGGAGGGCCTGGGCGTCGGTGCCGCGCGGGAAGGCGGCCATGGCCGAGCCGATGCTCGCCCCGGGCAGGTTGTTGATGGTGAACCCGGCGTAGAGGGCCTTCCCCTCGGGCACGAGCCGGTAGAGCGGGCCGCGCTGGCTACTCAGCACGTCCCCCAGGACCTCTGCGGCCGCGAAGTCGGCGCTGTCCGTCCCGGGGAGGCGGAAGGAGACCACCACCAGGCCGTAGGGGAGGTCGGTCGTCAAGTTCAGCGCCTGGCGTTGCACCGGCTCGAGCACCACCTTCGAACGGGGCGGAAGGGCCCTCGACGGGATGGCGCCGAACTCCTGCTCGACGCGGGCCAGCACCTCGGCGGGCTTCACGTCGCCGGCCACGACCAGGACCGCGTTGTTGGGCGCGTACCAGGCGTCGTAGAAGCTCTTCAGCATGGCTCCGGTGGTCCGATCGAAGGACTCCTTCGACCCGAGCGCGTCGTGAGCGTAGACCGACCCCTGGAAGAGGGTGGCGAGGAGCTGCGTGTAGAACGTGTACTCCGGGTTCGAAAGGTCCTGGGCCACCTCCTGCTCGATGGCCGCCCGCTCCTCGGCCCACAGTTCCTCCGAATCGAGGACGCCGTTCATGCGGAGCGCCTCGATCCTCAGGGCCACCCCGAGGTCCTCCGCCGGGACGGTGAAGAAGTACTGGGTCACCGTCTGCTGGGTGTCGGCGTTGAACTGGCCGCCCATGGCCGCCACGATGGCGGCGAGCTGGTCCGCCGACAGGCCCTGGCTGCCGCGGAACATCATGTGCTCCTGGGCGTGCGCCATGCCGGGGAATCCCGGTGGGGCTTCGTCGGAGCCGACGAGGTAGTTCATCTCGGTCGTGACCACCGGGGCGAGGGGGTCGCGCACGATCACCACCCGCAGGCCGTTTTTCAGGGTCGCCCTCACGACCTCGGCGTCGGCCGCCGGGCTCGCCTGCGCGCGGTCGTGCGGGGCGGCCAAGGCTGCCCCGGCGAGGAGCACCAGGGCGGCCCTCCGCGCCCCAAGGAGCAAGCGCGCCCCCCGTTCGCCGCCCGTCCCCGGCCGCGCCCGTCGCGGTCTGGGCGGGCCCTCTTTCGCCCCTGGCGCCTGTCGCCCATCGCCCCCCTCGCCATGCTCCTCTGCGCCTGAAGCCGCCACGCCGTCCTCCCGAACTCGCCTCGCCCGTCCCTGGGTCCCGGTCGCTGAGACCGTTGCCGCCGGGGAACCGCGGGTCCAGGCTCTTTAAAGGGCTCCCCCGCCCGGGCCGGCGGGAGACTAGCACAAGAGGTGAAACAAGCGTCGGGGTCGGCCGGCGGGCGGTGGCCCGGAGATCCGCGGTCGGCGCCCGCCGCGGGGCCCCGATCCCGAGCCGGCTCGAGGGCGCGAAGGGGTGCTATCATCGGACCCATGGTCGCCCCATCCCCGCACCGGACCGAGGTGGTCGTGGTCGGCGCCGGGATGGCCGGAACCTCGGTGGCCGCCGAGCTCGCGCCCCGGCGCCGTACCGTGCTGCTCGAGATGGAAGAGCACCCCGCCTACCACGCCACCGGCCGGTCGGCGGCGGTATTCTCGGAGGGTTACGGCAACGCCGTGGTCCGCGCCCTAACCCGGGCCAGCCGGCCCTTCCTCGAGGAGCCGCCGCCGGGGTTCACCGACGAGCCCCTGCTCCTCCCGCGCGGCTGGATGTTCGTCGCCCGACCGGACCAGCTCGAGTACCTCGGACGGATCGAGCAGGAGATCGCCAGCACGGGCGGCCGGCTGCGCGCGCTCGATCCCGCCGAGGCCACCGCTCGGGTACCCATCCTGCGGCGCGACTACCTCGCCGGCGCGCTGTGGGACGCGACCGCGATGGACGTCGACGTGCACGCGCTCCACCAGGGTTTTTTGCGCCGGCTGCGCGCCGCCGGGGGCGAGCTCGTCACCTCCGCGCGCGTCCTCGCGCTCGAGCGCGCGCGCGGCGCCTGGCGGGTCGAGACCGAGCAGGGGGCCTTCGAGGCTCCGCTCCTCGTCGACGCCGCGGGCGCCTGGGCCGACGAGGTCGGCCGCCTGGCCGGGGCGGTGCCGGTCGGCCTTCAACCCATGCGCAGGACCGTGGTGCTCCTCGACCTCCCCGGCGGGGTGGCGGCCGCGCACTGGCCGCTCGTCATCGACGCCGAGGAGCAGTTCTACTTCAAACCGGAGTCCGGCAAGCTCCTCGCCTCCCCCGCCGACGAGACCCCCTCGGCCCCGTGCGACGCCAGGCCGGACGATCTCGACGTCGCCATCGCCGTCGACCGCGTCGTGCGGGCCTGCGATCTCGAGGTGCAGCACGTCGCTCGCCGGTGGGCGGGCCTCCGCTCGTTCGTCGCCGACCGCACCCCGGTGGTCGGCCCCGACCCGCGCGCGGAGGGATTCGTGTGGTTGGCGGCCCAGGGCGGCGCCGGGATCCAGACCTCGCCGGCCCTGGCGCGGGTCGCCGCGGCGCTGGCCCTCGGTGAGCCCGTGCCGGCCGACATCGCCCGCCAGGGCGTCTCCGCCCGCGATCTCTCGCCCGCCCGCCTGGCCGGGGCGGGAGGCGTTCCCTGGGGAGGGGCCGGGGGCTGAAGGCGCCACCGCATCACGCTGCTGGGATGCCATCGGGGCGCCGGCCGCCCAGGCCGACGGAGGTGGTCCATGGCCCGTTCGTCGCTCGGGGCACGCCTCTTCACGCCCTTTCAGCTCGCGATCACGGTGGGCCTGTTCGCCGAGGTCTCGCTGCTCCTCGGGGTGGCGGCCTTCCCGGCCGTCGAGGGATGGCTCTACCTGGGCGCACGCCTGCCGGCGACGGGGGCCTTTCGCGCGCTCGCCCTGTGCGTCGCGGCGCCGGCGGGCTACTTCGTCTTCGGCCTGACGCTCCTCTTGGTCCTGCCGGTGGCCCGCGTCCTCACCTTCTCGCGGGGGACTCCGGTCGGACGCTTCGACTACCTCTCGCTCGGCGCCTGGCAATGGGCGAGCTTCAACGCCCTCACCCTCGTCCTGCGCTTCACCTTCCTGAACTGGATCCGGGTGACCCCGTTCTTGCCGCTCTACCATCGGCTGATGGGCATGGCGGTGGGCTCGCGGGTGCAGATCAACACCGCGGTCATCGCGGACCAGAACCTCATCAGCATCGGCGACGACACCGTCGTCGGCGGCGACGTGACCCTGGTCGCCCACGTGGCCGAGCGCGGGCAGCTCGTCACCGCCCCGGTGCGGATCGGCCGCAACGTCACGGTCGGTCTCATGGCGGTCATCCTCCCGGGCTGCGAGATCGGCGACGGGGCGGTCATCGCCGCCGGCGCGGTCCTCTCGAAGGGCACCCGGGTCGGCGAAGGCGAGATCTGGGCCGGGGTGCCGGCGCGCTGCGTGGGACAGCGCCACCTCAGCCCACCCCCCGCGGGGTAGGCCCGGCCCGACCTCGCTGGCCCGCTTCAGCCCTCGGTGGGTCGCAGCTGCCCTCGCGGGACCACAAGGAGCGCACCCCCGGACACGCTGAGGTTCTCGCCCAGGACGTGGGCGGACGCCTCGGAGGCGAGGTAGAGGACCGCGTTCACGACGTCTTCGATCTCGCCCACCCGCCGGTTCGGGATGGTGGCGGCCAGGATCGGCCCGAGGCGGTCCAGGGTCTCGGCCGCCATGGGGGTCCGGATCCAGCCGGGGGAGACGAGGTTGGTGCGCACGGCCGGGGCGAGCTCGACCGCCAAGGACATGGCCATGGACTGCAGCGCGCCCTTGCTGGCGGCGTAGTGGGCGTGGCCCTGCTCGCCGCGCAGGCCGGCGCTGGAGCCGACGAGGACGATGCTGCCTCGCCCGTTCGCCCTGAGTGCGGGGAGCAGCTCGCGCACCAGGTAGAAGGCGCTGAAGGTGTTGACCCGGAAGATCTCCTCCAGGCGGTGGCGGCTCAAGGAGGCGATGGGGCCCTCGTTCCAGAGGCCGGCCGCGTGGACGAGCACATCGCAGCCGCCCACGCGCTCGCACTGGTCGCGCGCGAGGTCCATGCAACCCTTCTCCTCCCCGAGGTCGGCGCCGAGCGGGAAGGCCAGGCCCGGGTGGCGTTCCTTCAGCTCCTCGGCGGCGGCGCGTCCGCGGCGGTAGTGGACCCCCACAAGCACCCCCTGCTCGAGCAGCGCCAGGGCGACGCCGCGTCCGATCCCGCTCGAGGCACCGGTCACGAGGGCGGTCTTCCCTTTGAGGTCGGGGTAGATGGGGAACATGGAGCCCGATGCTAACTCGCCCTCCGCGCCGCTTCCCCAGATCTTCCTCGAGGCGGGCCCCCGTGGCCCTCGAGGAGGCCGGCATAGCCTGCTCCGCGCGGTGAGACCTCCGGCTCCCCGGCCTCGGGGAGGACTCCCCGCCTGGGGCCTAGCCTCCGCGTGGATGCCCAGGTTTTATCCGGGTAATATCATGGGCGTCGTGGAAGAGGTCACCACCTACACCGCCTTCGCCGACGACCGCATGGTGGCCTCGGGCCCGCTCCGGCCGATGCTCGCGGCCGCCAAGAGCTTCCTGGAGAAGAAGCCTGCCGTCCGGCTCCTCGTCTTCGAGGACCACAGCGGGCGCGAGGTGGACTTCGATTTCAGGGGCACCCTCGAGGAGGTGCTCGCCCGGGCGCTCCCGCCGGCGGCCGCGGCGCGGCCTGGGCGCCCGAAGCTCGGCGTGGTGGGGCGCGAGGTCTCGCTCTTGCCGCGCCACTGGGAATGGCTCGAGCAACAGCCGAGCGGGATCTCGGCGGCCCTGCGCCGGTTGGTCGACGAGGCGCGCAAGCGCGAGCCCGGGAAGCAGCGGGCCCGTGCCCTGCGCGAGGCGGCCGGCCGCTTCATGACCGCGATGGCCGGGGACCGGCCCGGTTTCGAGGAGGCGACCCGGGCTCTCTACGCCGGAGACCTGCGGCGGCTCGAAGGACTGGTGAGCAGCTGGCCGGTGGACGTTCGAGCGAAGGCCCTGCGCTACGCCCGCGAGGCCGCCCGGCTCGAGCGCGGCGAGCCCGGCCCCGTGGCCGGCGCGTGACGGCGGGGCGAAAAGGTCCCGAGCCAGCGGGGGGCGCGGTCCACCGCCCCGGCGCCCCCCGACCCCGCCGCAGGATCGGGTCGGGAGGGTGGCCCGCGGGGCCCTCGCGGGGTGGCGGGACGCGCAGCGTCCGCGCGGCCGTGCTGCGGCGAGCGGGCGAACCCCTGGCGCTCGAGACCCTGGAGATCGAGGGGCCTGGGCGCGAGGAAGTCCTGGTGCGTATCGTGGCGAGCGGGATCTGTCGCACCGACCTCGACTGCTGCGAGGCCGGCACCTCGGGCGCGGCGGTCCTCGGCCACGAGGGGGCCGGGATCGTGGAGGAGGTCGGTCGCTCGGTGACGCGGGTGAAGCCGGGCGACCGGGTGGTGCTGTCCTACCAGTCCTGTGGACGCTGCGCCGCCTGCAGGCGAGGGCGCCCTTCGAACTGCGTGCAGTTTCTTCGCCTCAACTTCGGCTTCGAGCGCCTGGACGGCACGAGCGCCTACGCCGCGAGCGGGGTGCGCGGCCACTTCTTCGGCCAGTCGTCGTTCGCGACCTGCGCGCTCGCTACCGAGCGGAACGTGGTGAAGGTGGACCGGTCGTGTCCGCTCGAGATCCTGGCGCCGCTCGGCTGTGGCCTGCAGACCGGCGCGGCCACGGTGTTCCACGCCCTCGCGGTCGGGCCCGGCCACAGCCTCGCG
>DATJVF010000365.1:0-3703 GCA_035501995.1 Anaeromyxobacteraceae bacterium | reverse complement strand
GCGGTGGTCTGCATCGCCGCCTCCAACGGGGGGACCACCTCCCAGGATCTCAAGACCGGCTACCTGGTGGGCGCCACCCCCAGCCGGCAGCAACTCGCCATCCTGGCCGGAACCCTCTCCTCGGCGCTGGTCATCGGCTTCGTGCTCCTCAAGCTCAACGACGCCAGCACCGTCTACGCCCGCCGGGACTACCCCGCCTTCCGCGCCGACCCGGCCGAGCTCGCCGAGCGAGCCCACCTGCGCGGCCCGGACGCCGAGCGCGACCGGGCGAGCTACCGGGTGCTACGGCTCGCGGAGCCGCGGGACGGCGTGCCAGCCGGGCGCTACCTCACCGACGACCTCGGGCGTATCCGCTACCTCGTCGACCCGGGCATCAACGGCGCCCTCACCGTGCGCGACAGCGGCGAGCGGGTGGCCAAGTTCAGCGCGCCTAAGGCCATGCTGATGTCCTTCATCGTCGACGGCATCATGTCGCGCCGGCTGCCCTGGGGGCTCGTGCTCATCGGCGTCTCCATCGCCGCGGTGCTCGAGCTGTGCGGGCTCTCCTCGCTGGCCTTCGCGGTGGGGGTCTACCTGCCCCTCTCCACCTCGACGCCCATCATGGTGGGCGGGCTGGTACGCGGGCTCGCCGACCGCGGGGCGGGAGGGAGAGCGGCCGAGGCCGAGAGCGGGCCGGGGGTCCTCTTCAGCTCGGGCCTCATCGCCGGGGCCTCGGTGACCGGCATGACGGTGGCGCTCCTGCAGCTCACCCGGCCCACCCGGCTGGCCCTCGCCGCCATGAACCTGTCCGACCGCTTCCCGCGGGCGGCCGCGAGCGACCTGCTCGCCCTCGCGCTCTTCCTGCTCCTGGCCCTGGTGCTCGGCCTGGTCGCCCGCGGGAGGCTCCTCAGCCCCGGCCGGGCGCCTCACCCGGGCGGGCCATCCGGGTAGACTGCCCGCCATGAGCGCCGACACGACGACCGGCCCCTTGCGCCTGGCGGTGGTGGGCCACGTGGAGCACATCACCCTCGGGCGCGTACCGGCCCTCCCCGGGCCCGGCGAGATCGTGCACCTCGAGGCGCCGCGCTGGTTCCCGGGCGGCGGGGGCGGGGTACCCTTCTGGCAGATGGTCAACGGGCCGACCGAGGTCCACTTCTTCACCGCCCTCGGCGACGACGAGGCGGGGTCGGCGGTGGCGGAGGAGCTCGCCCGCAGCGGGGCGCGCATCCACGCCGCGCGGCGGGCCGAACCCCACACCCGCAACCTCGTCATGGTCACTCCCGACGCCGAGCGGACCATCATCGTCGTCGGGGAGCCCCAGCACCCGCGGCGCGAGGACCCCTTGCCGTGGGAGCTGCTCGCCCGCTGCGACGCGGCCTACTTCACCGCCCAGGATCCGGCCGCGCTGCGGGCCGCCCGCGCGGCCCGCCTGCTCATCGTCACCGCGCGGCGCCGCGAGGCCCTCGAGCGCGCGGAGATCACCGCCGACGTGGTGCTGGGGAGCGCCCTCGACGGCCGCGAGGTGAGCCGGCTCGCCGACTACCCCCGGCCGCCCCGGGCCCTCGTGCTGACCGAGGGACCCGCCGGAGGACGCATCGAGACCGCCGAGGGGGTGGTGCGGTTCCGGGCCCCACCCCCGCCTTCGAAGCTCGTCGGCGCCTACGGCGCCGGCGACAGCTTCGCCGGCGCCCTCGCCTTCTACCTGGCGGCGGGGCTCCCGCTCCCCGAGGCCTGCGAGCGGGCCGGCCGGCACGGGGCGGCGGTGCTCGCCGGCCTCGACCCCCGGGACCACCAGCTGCGGCTCGCCCTCGCCCCGTCCGCCTGAGGGGCCCTTCGGCAGGGACGCCTAACCTCCGGCCCGGCCGGGGGTTCGGGGACGGTGCATCCCCGGCCCTGCCTCCGGGGGCCGCCCTCGCCGCGGGGCTTCACGGTTGTTCACGAGGGCGAAACGCCGGCCACATGGCCACGCCGCACACTGCTTCTTGCCGGAGGTGGGAATCCTTGGACGTTCGTAGTTGTCATAGCAACGAGTTCGAGCTATCCCAGCCGGGACCGCGAGCGGTCGCGGGGGAGCCCGGGCCGACGCCGTCCGCTTCACCGACCGCGCCCCGGCCCACCATGACCCCTCGCCGCCTCCTCGTCCTCGCGCTCGTGGTGCTCGCCGCGGCCCTCGGCGTGTGGCGCTTCCGCGCCGCGCGCGATCGGGCGCGGCCGCAGCTCGAGACGGCCACCCTCGACCGCGCCCACATCGTCGCCAAGGTGACCGCCACCGGCACCCTCTCGGCCATCGTCACCGTGCAGGTCGGCACCCAGGTCTCCGGGACCATCCAGGCGCTCTTCGCCGACTGGAACACCCCGGTGAAGAAGGGTCAGCGCATCGCCAAGATCGACCCGGCGCTCTTCGAGGCCGCCGTCGAGCAGGCGAGAGCGAACCTGGTCGCGGCCGAGGGGAACCTCCAGAAGTCCATCGCGCAGGCCGTGGACGCGAAGCGCCAGCGCGACCGCAACCGGCTGCTCGTCGACCAGAAGCTCATCGCTCAGGCCGACTACGACACCTCGGACGCCAACGCCGCCGCGGCGGTGGCCCAGGTCGAGGCCTCGCGGGGGGCGGTCGAGCAGGCCCGGGCCGCCCTCGACCAGGCCAACGTCAACCTCGCCTACACCAACATCGTCTCGCCCACGAACGGCGTCATCATCTCGCGCAACGTCGACGTGGGACAGACCGTGGCGGCCTCCCTCCAGGCCCCGGTGCTGTTCGTCATCGCCGAGGACCTGGCGAAGATGCAGATCGACACCAGCGTGGCCGAGTCGGACGTGGGGCGGATCCGGCCCGCCATGAAGGTCACCTTCACGGTAGACGCCTACCCGGCCGAGGTCTTCCAGGGCACCGTCCGCCAGATCCGCTACGCGCCCCAGACGGTGCAGAACGTGGTCACCTACGACGCGGTGATCGACGTCGCCAACGCCGACCAGAAGCTCCTCCCCGGCATGACCGCCAACGTGGTCTTCGTCTACGCCGACAAGGAGGACGCCCTGCGGGTGCCGAACGCCGCCCTCCGCTTCCGACCGCCGCCGGCCTTCCTGGCCCGGGCGAAGGCGGGGGCGCAGGCGGGCTCCGGGCGCCCGGCGGCGCCCCCGTCGAACGGAAAGGACGGCGGAGGGGCGGGCACCGGCGGGCCGCCCGACCGGCGCACGGTGTGGGTGCTGCGGGCTGGCGAGCCGGTGGCGGTGCGCATCCGGACCGGGATCTCGGACGGCACCTACACCGAGGTGGTGGCGGGCGAGCTCGCCGCGGGCGACGTCGTCATCACCGACGCCGCCCTGCCGGCCGGCGGGGGGCCTCCCCAGGGCGGGATGGGCCTGCGGCGCCTGTAGCGAGCGCGCTCCCCATGGAGAATCCCCCCCTCATCAGGCTGGAGGACGTCACCAAGACCTACCACATGGGCGAGGTCGAGGTGCACGCGCTGCGGGGCGTCACGCTCACCCTCGAGCAGGGCGAGTTCACCGCCATCATGGGCGCCTCGGGGTCGGGCAAGTCGACCCTCATGAACATCGTGGGCTGCCTCGACCGGCCCAGCGCCGGGCGCTACCTGCTCGACGGGCGGGAGGTCTCGGGTCTCTCCCGCGACGAGCTCGCCCTGGTGCGCAACCGGACGGTCGGCTTCGTCTTCCAGAGCTTCAACCTGCTCGCGCGCACCGACGCCCTCGAGAACGTGGAACTGCC
>DATJVF010000364.1:0-2938 GCA_035501995.1 Anaeromyxobacteraceae bacterium | reverse complement strand
GCCGGAGGGGGGTGCGGGTGGGGCTCGGCACCGACGCCATGACGGTCGGGATGCTGGAGGAGCTCAGGGTCGGGCTGTGGGCCCAGCACCTCCGGCAGGAAAACCCGAGCTGCGGGTTCGCCGAGCTCACGAGCGCCCTCTTCGCGCACAACCCGGAGCTGGCCGGGCGCCTGTGGGGCTTTCCGCTCGGGACGCTCGAGGAGGGAGCGGCCGCCGACGTGATCCTCCTCGACTACCACCCGCCCACCCCGCTCGACGACGGGAGCGTGCTCGGCCATCTGGTCTTCGGCCTCTCGCAGGCGCCGGTGGACACCACCATCTGCGGCGGCCGCATCCTCATGGAGGGCAAGCGGATCAAGGTCGACGTCGACGAGGCCGCCGTGGCCGCAAGAAGCCGCGAGCTCGCCGGCAAGCTGTGGTCGCGGTTCTGACCGGTTCGCGGTCGGCCCGCACGCTCCGGAGATCAGGGATTCCAGGGAGGAGGTTCGCCATGCCCAAGACCATCGTCGTCGCCATCGGTGGCAACTCGCTCATCTCGGACGAGGCGCACCAGAGCGTTCCCGACCAGTACCGCGCGGTGGAGGAGACGAGCCGCCACCTCTCGGCCATGCTCCAGGAGGGCGATCTCAGGCTCGTCATCACCCACGGCAACGGGCCTCAGGTCGGCTTCATCCTCCGCCGCTCGGAGCTCGCCTCGGGCGCCCTGCACGCGGTGCCGCTCGATTCCTGCGTGGCCGACACCCAGGGCGCCCTCGGCTACCAGCTCCAGTGCGCCCTCCACAACGCCTTCGGCCAGATCGGCCTGCGCAGGCAGGCGGTCGCGGTGGTGACCCAGGTGCTGGTCGACGCCCGCGACCCGGCCTTCCAGAAGCCGAACAAGCCCATCGGCTCCTTCATGTCGCGCGAGAAGGCCGAGGAGCACCGGGTGAGGGAAGGCTGGGACGTGGTCGAGGACGCCGGGCGCGGCTGGCGGCGGGTGGTGAGCTCGCCCCGCCCCAAGGCCATCATCGAGATCGAGGCCGTGAAGACCCTGCTCGACGCCGGCTTCGTGGTCATCGCGGCAGGGGGCGGCGGCATCGCGGTGGTCGAGGACGGTCAGGGCGCGCTCGCCGGAGCGGCGGCGGTCGTCGACAAGGACCTGGCCTCGAGCCTGCTCGCGAGGCAGCTCGGCGCCGATCTGCTCGTCATCTCCACCGCCGTGGAGCAGGCGTGCCTCGACTACGGCAAGCCCACCCAGCGAGCGCTCGCCCGCATGACCGTGGCGGAGGCCAAGCGCTACATCGCCGAGGGCCACTTCAAGCCGGGCAGCATGCTGCCCAAGGTCGAGGCGCTGGTGCAGTTCCTGGAGGCCGGCGGACAGGAAGGCCTCATCACCGACCCGCCGCTCCTCCTGCCGGCGCTGAAGGGGCTGACTGGCACGCGCCTCGTGCCCTAGTTACCCTGTCCCCGCCATGGCCTCCGTCAGCGCCCTCGACCTGTTCCGGGTCGGCATCGGACCGAGCAGCTCTCACACGGTCGGCCCCATGCGCGCGGCGCTCGCCTTCGCCCGGGGCCTCGAGGCGCAGGGTATCCTCGCCGACCTCGGCGAGCTCTCGGTCGAGCTGTTCGGCTCGCTCGCCGCCACCGCGCGCGGCCACGGGAGCGACCGGGCGGTCCTCCTGGGCCTCCTCGGGCAGGCGCCGGAGGAGATCGACCCCGAGCAGGTCGAGCCTCTGCTGGCGGCCGTCCGCCGCGAGGGCCGGCTCGAGGTGCTGGGCGAGCGGGCGGTCCCCTTCGAAGAGCGGCGGCACCTCCGCCTCGAGCCGCGCCCGCTCCCCTTTCATCCCAACGGCCTGCGCTTCACCGCGCTCGGCCGGGACGGCCGGCAGCTGGCCCAGCGGACCTTCTACTCGATCGGGGGCGGGTTCGTGGTCGAGGAGAACGCCCCCGGCGCGGCCGCGGCCGCGCCGGAGCCCCCGCTCCCCTACGCCTTCCGCAGCGGCCAGGAGCTGCTCGGCCTGTGCCGGGCGCACGCCATCCCCATCAGCACCCTCATGCTGAGGAACGAGTCCGCGCTGCGCTCGGAGGACGAGGTCCGCGCGCGCCTCGAGCGGATCTGGGAGGTGATGCAGGACTGCGTGCGCCGCGGGTGCGCCTGCGAGGGCGTGCTGCCGGGCGGCCTCGGAGTGCGGCGCCGCGCGCCGTCGCTCTACCGCCAGCTCGTCGAGTCGCCCGAGCGAGGGATGTCCGACCCCCTCACCGTCCTCGACTGGGTGAGCCTGTACGCACTGGCCGTCAACGAGGAGAACGCCGCCGGCGGCCGGGTGGTCACCGCCCCCACCAACGGCGCGGCCGGCATCCTCCCGGCGGTCCTCCACTACTACCGGCGGTTCGTGCCGGGCGCGACCGACCAGGGCGTGCTGCGCATGCTCCTCACCGCCGGGGCCGTCGGCGTGCTCGTCAAGGAGAACGCTTCCATCAGCGGCGCCGAGGTCGGCTGCCAGGGCGAGGTGGGCACGGCCTGCTCGATGGCCGCCGCCGCCCTGGCCGAGGCCCTGGGGGGGACGCCCGACCAGGCCGCCAACGCTGCCGAGATCGCCATGGAGCACAACCTCGGGCTCACCTGCGACCCCGTGCGCGGCCTCGTCCAGGTCCCCTGCATCGAGCGCAACGCCATGGCCTCGGTCAAGGCCATCAACGCCGCACGCCTGGCGCTCCGCGGCGAGGGCCAGGGGGTGGTGAGCCTCGACAAGGTCATCTGGACCATGCGCGAGACGGGCCGCGACATGCGCACCAAGTACAAGGAGACCGCCCAGGGCGGGCTCGCGCTCGAGTCCCCGCGGCCCGAGTTCAGCGTCGGCCTGGCCGAGTGTTAGACGGGCAGCTGCCTTTCGAGCCGGCTCCCTCCAACGACCGATCGGGCACCAGAAGCCGGCTCGCCTCGGGCGGCTCGCGCCCG
>DATJVF010000363.1:0-2441 GCA_035501995.1 Anaeromyxobacteraceae bacterium | reverse complement strand
TCTTCGGAGAGGTCCTGAGGCGCCGAACGCACCGCACCGTCTACTACCCGCGGGCGGTACCCCCCTCGGACCTCGCCGCCCTCCTCGCCACGCCCTTCCCGCCGGCGGTGGTGGTCGGCGGGACCCTCGAGCCCGGTCGGTCCGCGTCTCTCTCCGATCTCGCGATGGAAGGTTTCGCGGTGGAGGTCCGCACCGCTCGCACCTGGGGCGAGACCGTCCGACTGCTGATGGGTGGGCGCGAGCGAGATCGGCCGGCACCGGGAAGGGATCGCCGTGACGAGCCTCTGGCCCCTCGTCGCTCGTCGGCTCGGGGCGGCGAGCGAGGCGAGGCTCCTCGACCCGGAGGGCCCGGGCTCGAGGAGCGCCCTCCAGGCGGCGGCGGCGCAGGCCGGGACGGCCCGGGGCTGGGTGTGGATCGCCACCGCCACGGCCTGGCGGCGCGCCGAGGTGCTGGCGGGGTGGGCCTACCTCCGCCTCCACCTCGCGGCGACGAAGCTCGGCCTCTCGCTGCAGCCCATGAGCCAGCTCTTGGCGGAGTACCCGGAGATTGGAGGCCCCAGGGCGCGCCTTCTACGAGGCGCTGGGGCTCGAGGCGAGGTCGGCCACCGTGCAGATGCTCGCCCGCGTCGGCTACGGCGAGAGGGTCCCGCTGGCGCCGCGCCGGGAGCTCGCCGCGCTCCTCCGGGCGAGCCGCTGAACCGGAGAATCCGCCGCATTTTCGCGGAGGTCGGCTTGCTGGCAGGGTCCGGATCCGATAGCGTTTCGCCATGGCGGAAGCGAAGCGGATGGTCGCCGGGTTCAACCACAACGTGAAGCACCGCGGCAGGAGCTACCACGTCCAGACCGAGGACTTCGGGCTCGACAACCCGCAGATCGTCACCCACCTCTTCGTGGGCGGCAACATCCTCGCCAGCAAGAAGCTCGGCTACGCAGACATCGCCGAGGCCGAGGACCTCGCGCGGGTCGTCCGCGAGCTCATGGAGGAGCAGCACAAGGACGTCCTGCGGAACCTGGTGAGCGGCGTCTACGAGGAGGCCGAGGAGACGCTCGGCGCGGTCGCCTACCAGCCAGGGGAGCTCACGGCCTCGGCCGAGGCCCCGGAGGCCCGCTCGACGGAGGGTGCGCCGGCGCGCGCCACGCCGCCCCCCCTGCCGCTCGCGGCCGCCGCGCGCCCGGGCGCTACGCCGGTGCGGTCCATGACCCCGCTGCCCAAGGAGAGGGAGGGCGCCGAGACCCTGGTCTTCGGGGAGGACCTCTTCAGCGAGCGCAGCCTCGACGAGGTAATCCTCTCCTACCTGGCCGAGGACGCGGAGAAGAAGCCGTGACGTCGCGGCCGGCGGCGGGGACCCGGTGATCCAGCTCTACCACGTGACGAAGCAGTACGCCGGGGAGGCGCCGGCGCTGCGCGACGTCACGCTGCGGGTGGAGAAGGGCGAGTTCGTCTTCGTCACCGGCCCCTCGGGCGCCGGCAAGTCCACCCTCATCCGGCTCATCTTCTGTGCCGAGGCCGCCACGAGCGGGCAGCTCCTCGTCTTCGGCCGCAACCTCGCCAAGGTGCGGCCCTCCCAGGTCCCCTACCTCCGCCGGGCCATCGGGGTGGTCTTCCAGGACTTCAAGCTCCTCCCCGACCGCACCGTCGCCGAGAACGTGGCCTTCCCGCTGGAGGTGCGGGGGCTGTTCCCCAAGGATGTGCGGCGCAAGGTGCAGGGCATGCTGCGCTCGGTCGGCCTCGAGCTCAAGGCCGGCAAGTTCCCGCTCTCGCTCTCCGGCGGCGAGCAGCAGCGGGTGGCGGTGGCGCGGGCCCTGGTGGGCGACCCGGCCCTCCTGCTCGCCGACGAGCCGACCGGTAACCTCGACCCGGAGCGCACCCTCGAGGTGATGGAGCTCCTGCAAGCCGCCAACGCACGCGGGACGACGGTGGTGGTGGCGACCCACGACCGCCAGCTCCTCGAGAGGTACAAGAGGCGCATCCTGGCGCTCGAGCGCGGTCAGCTCGTCAGCGACGGTGCCCAGGTCCGCCAGGCGGGGACGGCGTGAGATCCCCTGAGAACCCTCCGCCCCAGGGGGGCCGGCCATGACCGCGCTCGTGCAGCGGCCGCTCTACTTCTGCCGCCGAGCGCTCGAGGCCATGGCCCGCGGGCCGCGGGTGGCCCTGGTCGCGACCGGCACCATCTTCGTGGCGGTGCTGGTGACGGGCCTGTTCGCGGCGGCGCTCCAGGGCGCGGGCGCGCTGCTCTCGAACTGGGCCGGCGAGGTGCAGATCTCGGTCTACCTCGACCAGGACGCCGACCTGGCGGCGGCGCGGGCGGCGGCCGCCGCGGCCGCCCCCGGGCGCACGGTGGAGGCGGTGAGCGCCGCCGAGGCGTTGCGGCGCTTCCGCACCGCGCTCGGCCCGCAGGGGGCCCTCCTCGACGGGGTGGGGACGGAGGTGCTGCCCCCCT
>DATJVF010000362.1:0-2242 GCA_035501995.1 Anaeromyxobacteraceae bacterium | reverse complement strand
AGAGCCCGCTCGGGTCGAAGGCACCTCCAGGCGCACCTGTGCGTCCCGCCCGCTCTTCCTCGCGTGTATCCCCGGGCGCGCATCAACGCCTGGAATCGCCGTCGCCCAGCGTGTCGACGGTGATGGCCGGGCCCTTTCGATGGAGATCGTCCATGACCCGTACCCTCTCGAAACTCGGGCTCGCTGTCCTGCTGTTGCTACCGTGCTTTGGAGCGAAGGCTCAGGAATTCATCGGCCGGTATTCCGGCAACAACGAGGTCGGGGCGCTGAATGCCGAGTCCGGAGCCATCCTGTCCGGCGGACAGGCCACGGTCGAGCTGACCCTCGACCGCGGCGCGAAGACGCTCACCTTCAAGCTGACCTACTCCGGTCTCAGCTCCCCGGTCACGCAGGCGCACATCCACTTCGGCAAGATGCACGTGCCGGGCGGGATCATGGTCTTCTTCTGCTCGAACCTGCCGAACGCCCCGTCGGGCACCCAGGCCTGCCCCGCCGACGGCGGCACCGTCAGCGGAACCCTGACCGCGGCCGACGTCCAGGCCATCGCCGGCCAGAACGTCCCGGCCGGCGACTTCGACGCGGTGATCAACGCGCTCCTGTCCGACACCGCCTACGGCAACATCCACACCGTCCACTTCCCGGCCGGCGAGATTCGCGCCGAGATCAGGGCCCGGGAGCGCGAGGACGGGTTCTGACGAGGTGCGGGCCCCGGAGGCCCCGTTGACGAGGAGGCACCTCGAGGCGGGGAGCGGAGGGGCCGGGGGACCCCGGTCGCTCGCGAGCCGGAGGGGTGGGGCGGCGCGCTCCTGGCCAGCTTGCTTCACGCACGGTGACGCGACCGGTCCCCCCCTCGCAGCCTGGGCGGGTGGCCTTCCGGCGTGGCCGCCAGGATCCGGCGCCTCTTCCCTCGCGGCGGCGTGCCGCCGCCCCCTTGCCTCCGGTCGATCGGGCCGTGCGCCCCACCTCGAGACCGGCCCCCACCTCTGCCGGGAGGTCAGGGACGACGGGCACGGTATCCCGGACAGCCTGCCGGGAGCGCATCTTCGAGCCCTTCCTCACCACCAAGGAGGTGGGGCGCGGCACCGGGCTCGGGCTATCGACCGCCTACGGCATGGTGCAGGAGCACGGGGGCTTCATCCGGGTGACGAGCGCGGTCGGCCAGAGGACGAGCATGCGCGTCTACCTGCCGGCCATCGGCGCGCCCGCCGCCGAGAGCCAGCAGGCGCGGCCGGCCCGCCCGACCTGGCCGCGGGCGGCGCGGTGCGGGCCGTGCTGGTGGTCGAAGACGAGCCCTCGCTGCGCCGCGTGGTCGCCCGGGTCCTCATGCGCCCCGGCCTCGAGGTGGTGACCGCCGCCTGCGGCGCCGAGGCCCTGGAGCTCCCGCGCAGCCTGCTCGGCCGGGTGGTCCTGCTCATCGCGGACATGGCCATGCCCGGCGGCGTGGGCGGCCGCGAGCTCGACCTGCAGCTCGGGAAGCGAAGCCCGCAGCTCAACCCGACCGCATACCCTCGACTCGGGGTCGGGCGACGGCGACCGGTGCTCGGTCCGGTGCTCGCGAAGCCCTACGACACGGTGGCGCTGAGCGACGTGGCGCGGAAGGCGTTGGCCGGGTAGCCAGGGGCCGAGGGGGCGCGGCCCGCGGCGGGGCGCGGGTCGGCTCGCGCCCAAGACTCCGGCTCAGGGCGGCGCCTGCTGCGCCGCCGCCCGGCGGTCGAGCTCCTCGGCCGATAGGTCCTCCTTGTGCGTGGCGACGAACCAGAGGTGGCCGAAGGGGTCGGTGACGCCGCCGCTACGGTCCCCGTAGAACCGATCGGCCACCGGCCGCTTGAGCGTCGCCCCCGCGGCCAGGGCGCGCACCACCGTGGCGTCCACGTCCTCCACGTAGAGGTGGATGGTCACCGGCGATCCGCCGATGGACTGAGGGCCCCGCGCCCCGATCTCGGGGTGCTCGTCGGCGAGCATGACGCGCGAGTCCCCGATCTCGAGCTCGGCGTGCCCCACCCGCCCATCGGGCCGCATCATCCGGAACAGCTCCCGCGCCCCGAAGGCCCGTTCATAGAACTCGATCGCCCGGACACCATCCTTCACGATGAGGTACGGCGTGATGGAGTGGTAGCCCTCCGGGATCGGCTTGACCTCGCTCGCCATCGACGTTCTCCTTGGATGAGGCCCTCGACCACCGACGAGTGGCGAGAGGGCGAGGACCGGTAAAGTCCCAGGCGTGGTGACCCCTGGCGGGTTC
>DATJVF010000361.1:0-3923 GCA_035501995.1 Anaeromyxobacteraceae bacterium | reverse complement strand
GGTTTCCGGTGGAGGCCGGCGTGGAGGCCGAAGCCTGCGGTGCCCTTCTCCGCGAGTTCTTCCGGGCGAGGCGCGAGCGGCCAGAAAGCGGGTCTCTAGCGGCATTCGCCCTTGGCGATGGGGGGGAAATCGGCTAGATCGGCCAGCGGAGAGCTGGCCGAGCTGGTCGAAGGCGCCTGACTCGAAATCAGGTGTACCGGGAACGGTACCGGGGGTTCGAATCCCTCGCTCTCCGCTTTTGCTGGTTTCGGGCCCGCGGCGGGGGCGTTAAGCAGGCAGGGCCCCGCGGTCCGGGGCGGAGGAGGCCGCGCTCACGGCGGGCCCCGGGGGCAAGACGCCTTGGAAACGGTCGGAGGTGCGGTCGGAGAAACTAAGGAGAGGTGACCGAGCGGCCGAAGGTGCACGACTGGAAATCGTGTGTCCGGGGAACCGGACCGCGGGTTCAAATCCCGCCCTCTCCGCCAGCCGTCGAAGGAAGAGAAGGAGCGCGGGGCCGGCCGGGCCCCGGGCTCGCAGCGTGAACGAGCCGGCCCAGAATCCTCGGGCGGCGTGGGGATCTCCGAACTCCGCCAGGCCCGGAAGGGAGCAACGGTAGGAGGTCCTCCGTGCGCCCGGGGATTGTGGGCCGGCTCTTCCCTCTGCCCTCCTCGCGGCGAGGAGCCCTCGGGCGACCCTGGCTGCTGCCGCGCGGGGTGCCCGGGCTCCCGGGCGGGCCTTCGGGCGCCGCTTCCGTTCGCGGGCTAAAGCTGGTAGCTGATCTCGCTCCCCGCCCATGAGCTACCTCGTCCTCGCGCGCAAGTACCGCCCCCAGAGCTTCGCCGAGATGGCGGGCCAGGAGCACGTGGTCCGCACCCTCACGAACGCCCTCAAGAGCGGCCACCTCGCGCACGCCTTCCTCTTCACCGGCCCGCGCGGGGTGGGCAAGACCACCGCCGCGCGCCTCGTGGCGAAGAGCCTCAACTGCGTCAAAGGCCCGACGGCCGAGCCCTGCGGCGCGTGCCCGCCCTGCCTCGAGATCGCCGAGGGGCGCTCGGTGGACGTGGTGGAGATCGACGCCGCCTCCAACAACGGCGTCGACAACGTGCGCGACATCGTGGAGGCGGTGAAGTACCGGCCGGCCCGCGACCGCTTCAAGGTGTTCGTGGTGGACGAGGTCCACATGCTCTCGACCGGCGCCTTCAACGCGCTGCTCAAGACCCTGGAGGAGCCCCCCGAGCACGTGAAGTTCGTGCTCGCCACCACCGACGTCCACAAGGTGCCCGAGACCATCGTCTCGCGCTGCCAGCGCTTCGACTTCAGGCGCCTCACCCTGAAGCAGATCGTCGAGCAGCTCGGCCGGGTGGCGAAGCGCGAGGGCCTGCAGGTCTCCGAGGGCGCGCTCTCCTCGCTGGCGCGCGCCGCCGAGGGCGGCATGCGCGACGCCCTCTCCCTGCTCGACCAGGTGCGGGCCGCCTGCGGCGACGCGGCGGACGACGCCGCGGTGGCCGAGGCGGTGGGCACTGTCGACGCCGGGGCGGTGGCCCGCCTGGCCTCCGCCCTCATCGGGCGCGACGGCGCGGCGGTCCTCCTCGAGGTGGCGGCGCTCCACGCCCGCGGCCTCGAGATGAAGCGGACCGGCGAGGAGCTCGTCCGCCACCTGCGCAACGTGGTGGTGGCGAAGCTCGTCCCCGCGGCCCCGCTCGACCTCCCCGACGCCGAGCGCGAGGCGGTCCTCGCCCAGGCGGCGGCGGCCCCGGCGGCCCAGCTCGCCCGCCTCTTCGACCTCGCGCAGCGCGCGGTGACCGAGGTGAAGGCCTCCGAGCAGCCCCGCTACGCCCTCGAGGTGGCGCTCTTGCGGGCCTGCTACCTCGCCCCCGGCGCGGAGGTGACGGAACTCCTCGCCCGGCTCGAGGCCCTGGGCGGCGGCCCGCGCTCGCCCGGCGCCGCGGGCGGGTCCCGAACGCTCGGCGGCAGCCCTCCGGCCGGCGCGCCCGGGCCCTCGGGCCCTTCCACCCGAGCGGGGGCCCCGGCGCCCGCCGTGCGGGCCCCGCCGGCAGAGCCGGCGAGCGCTCTCCCGGTCACCCCCTCTCCCGAGCCGCGCGACGATCCCTCCCGTGAGACCGCGGAGCGCTGGCGGGCGGCGGTGGCGGCGGTGGAGCGCGCCACCTCGTCGGCGGGCCGCGCGCTCAAGCAGGCGGTCCTCGTCGAGCTGGGAGACCGCGAGATCGCTCTGCGCATGCCGCCCGGGATGGCCTACAGCACCCTCGAGCGGCGGCGCGGAGAGGTGGAGGCGATCTTCAGCCGCTTCTTCGGGCGGGAGGTGAAGATCGCCTTGCGACCGGGCGAGGCGGCGGCCGGGACGGCGAGCGGGGGCCCCCTGCCGGAGTCGCTCGCCGCGACCGAGCTGGCCGAGCGCGACGCGCGTTCGGCCGAGGTGCGGGCGGCGGCCCGGACCCACCCCAACATCCAGGAGGCCGCCCGGGTCCTGGAAGGCGAGATCGTCAAGGTCGACGAGCTCTAGAGGACGAGCGCCTCCGAGGCGGAAAGGATCCCGACGTGGCCGGCTTCGACATCCAGCACCTCATGCGCCAGGCGCGCAAGCTCGAGAAGGCGATGGCCGACGCGCGGGCCTCACTCGACCAGATCGCGGTGGAGGCCGAGAGCGGCGGGGGGCTCGTCAAGGTGCGCATGGATGGCCGTTGCACGCTGCAGAAGATCGAGATCGACCCCCGGGCGGTCGATCCGGCCGAGCGGTCGATGCTGGAGGACCTGGTGGTGGCCGCCGTCAACGCCGCCGCCGAGAAGGCGCGGACCGCCGCCGACGAGCACGTCCAGAAGGCGACCGGCGGGATCAAGGTGCCCGGGCTGCCGTACTAGAGGCGCGACCCCATGGCGGTTGCCGACCCCATCGCACGTCTGGTGAAGGAACTGGCCAGGCTCCCCGGCATTGGAGAGAAGACCGCCCAGCGCCTGGCCTTCCACATCCTGAAGGCCGGGGCCGGCTACGCCGGGGAGCTAGCGGCCGCTATCACCGGGGTGGTCCACGACGTCCGCCTCTGCTCCTCCTGCCAGACCCTCACCGACCGGGACCCGTGCCCCATCTGCGCCGATCCCAGGCGCGAGGCGCGCCTGCTGTGCGTGGTGGAGGGAGTACCCGACCTCGTCGCCATCGAGCGCACCCATGAATACCGTGGGCGCTATCACGTGCTCCACGGCGCCCTCTCCCCCCTCGATGGCGTGGGGCCGGGGGACCTCAAGATCCGGGAACTCCTGGTCCGCCTGGAGCACACACCGGCGGAGGAGGTCGTCATCGCCACCAACCCGGACGTGGAGGGCGAGGCGACCGCGCTCTACCTCTCGAAGCTCCTCAAGCCTCTCGGGGTGCGGGTGACCCGCATCGCCCAGGGCATCCCCATGGGAGGCGACCTCGAGTACGCTGACCAGGTGACCCTGGCGCGCGCCCTGGCCGGACGGCGCGAGCTGTGACCCGCCGCCCGCCGCCGGGCTCACCGAGGAGCCGGCGCCGGATTGCTTGACTCGCGGTTCCCTGATATTTCGCTCAAAGGGTATGGTGTCGCCCGTCGGCGAGGAGCCGGCCGGGTCGTGCGCGAAGGCCCGCGCCTGCCCGGCGAGCGCGGCGGCACCGCACAGGCTCCCGGGGGGCCGATGCGGGTGATGTGCGCCGGGACTCGCTGCACGAGGAGCACGCGGGCATGAACTCGGGGCTGGTGATGTACGAGGAGGAGTTCCGGCAGATCGCCGGGATCTGCGACCGCCTCACCCGCGACGCCAACGCCAAGGTGGTCTTCCTGGTCGATAAGAATGGCCAGCTCATCGCCTCGAGCGGGCAGGCCCAGAACCTCGACACCACCTCGCTCGCCTCGCTCACCGCCGGCAACGTGGCCGCCATGGGCGGGCTCGCCAAGCTCATCGGGGAGAAGGAG
>DATJVF010000360.1:0-12731 GCA_035501995.1 Anaeromyxobacteraceae bacterium | reverse complement strand
CGGGTGCCGCTCGTGGCCCTCGGCACGATGGGGGCCGAGCAGGCGGCGCGAGCCGGCTACGACGGCTTCATCGCGCTGCCCCTCGACGGGGCGACCTTTCCCCAGGAGGTGAACGCCCAGATCGCCCGCCAGCGCGGCCCGGCGGAGGAGGCGGCGGCGCTCGCCAGGGAGCGCCTCCTCGAGCGCGACCGCCGCGGCGCCGTCTTCATCCACGACCTCGCCCACCAGCTCTCGACGCCGCTCACCCCTCTCGCCGGTTACGTCAAGATCCTCCAGTCCGAACGGCTCGGGCCGCTCTCCCCGCAGCAGCGCAAGGTCGTGGAGGGGATGGCGGGCTCGGTGGCGCGGCTCACCCGGGTGCTCGACAACCTCTCCGACTTCGCCAGCCTGCAGGCCGGCCCGGGTGCCATCTCGCCGGCCCCGGTCGAGCCCGACGCCCTGGCCGACGAGGTGGTGAACGAGCTGCGCGGTGCCGTGCGCGACGCCCGGCTCCACGTGGTGGTACGGCCCTCGAGCGGCGGTCCGCTCCTGGCCGATCGCAAGAAGCTGCGCCAGGCGCTCGCCAACGTGGTCCAGAACGCGGTCAAGTTCTCCCCGCACGGCGGGGAGGTGCTGGTGGAGGTGACGCGCGACGAGCGGATGCTGCGCTTCGCCGTCTTCGACCAGGGGCCCGGGGTGGCGGCCGCCGACCTGGAGCGCATCTTCGAGCCCTTCGGCCGTCCGGACCGGCCGGGCGAGGCGCGTGCGCCCGGCTCCGGGCTGGGCCTGCCGGTGGCTCGGCGCATCGCCGAGGCCCACGGCGGGCGGGCCCTGGTGGAGAGCCCGCCCCTCACCCAGCCGAGCCTCGGAGGCCACCAGTACACCGGGTCGAAGTTCGTCCTCGAGATCCCGGTGAGCCCCGTCCCTGCGGTCGCCGCCGGGGCCCGGGAGGCGACGCCCTAGGAGTGGCGTCCCTGGCCGGGCCGGGCTAGAAGCGGGCTCTCGGGAGGAGCATGCGCGTCCTCGTGGCCATGTCGGGTGGGGTCGACTCCTCGGTCGCCGCTGCGCTGCTGCGCGAAGCGGGCCACGAGGTCATCGGCCTCTCCATGCGGGTCTTCGATTACGCCGATCCGGCCCGCGGGCGCTCGTGCTGCGGCCCCGATGACCTCGAGGATGCTCGCGCGGCCGCGCGTACCCTCGGGATCCCGTTCTACGTGGCGAACCTGGAGGAACACTTCGGGCGCGCGGTGGTCGATCGCTTCGTCGACGACTACCTGGCCGGGAGGACGCCCAACCCCTGCATCGCCTGCAACTCCGAGGTGAAGTTCGACTGGCTCTTGAGGCGCGCCCGGGCCCTCGGGGGCAAGCTCGCCACCGGGCACTACGCGCGCGTCGAGCGGCGGGGGGATCGCTTCGCGCTCCTCGCATCCCGGCACGACAAGGACCAGAGCTACTTCCTCTACGGCGTGGCCCAGCGGGCCCTCGGCGACGTCCTGTTCCCGGTGGGGGGGCTCACCAAGGCCGAGGTGCGGCGGCTCGCCACGCGCTTCGGGCTGGCGGTGGCCAAGAAGCCCGAGTCCCAGGAGATCTGCTTCGTCACCCGCGGGAGCGCCGGGGACTTCGTGGCGCTGCGGGCGCCCACGCGCCTCAAGCCGGGCGAGGTGGTCTCCATCTCCGGCGAGGTGCTGGCGACGCACGGCGGGGTACATGGTTTCACGGTAGGTCAAAGGAGGGGCCTGGGCCTGGGCGGCGGCGGGGCTCGCTACGTGGTCCGCATCGACGCCGGCAGCGGGCGGGTGGTGGTCGGCTCGCCGGCGGAGGCCGCCCGCGATCGATTCAGCGTGACCGAGGTCCGCTGGGTGGCCGGGTCTCCGCCCCGCTCGCCTTTGCGGGTACGGGTGCGGGTGCGCCACCGCCATGCCGGCGAGGAGGGCGAGGTCTTCCCGGCCGGGGAAGGCGCGCGGGTGGTGCTGGCCGCCGGGGTGCGGGGGGTGGCGCCGGGGCAGGCCGCCGTGTTCTACGCAGGCGACGAGGTGCTCGGCGGTGGACGGATCGCGGACGAGTGAGCGGGCCCGGGTGGCGCTCCTCGGCCTGGGCTGCCGGGTGAGCCGCAGCGACCTCGACGCGCTGGCGAGCGCGCTCGCGCCTCCGTTCGCGATCTGCGAGGACGGCGCGGAGGCAGACTACGTCGTCGTCTACAGCTGCACGGTGACGGCCGACGCCGACGCGGCCACCCGGCAGGCCGTTCGCCGGGCGGCGCGAGAGCACCCTCGGGCGGACATCGTGGTGGCCGGCTGCTTCGCCGAGCTCTACCCGGAGGAGCTGCGGCGGCTGCCCGGCGTGGCGGCGGTGGTGGGCACTGGCCTGACGGGCGGCCACGAGGAGGTGCTGCGTGCGCTCTACGCCCGGCGCCCCGGGGCGGGCCCGCCCTCGCCGCCTCCCCCTGGGCCGCCGCGGCCCTTCCACCACACCCGCGCCTTCCTCAAGGTGGAGGACGGTTGCGATGCTTCCTGCGCCTACTGCATCGTCCCGAGGGCGCGCGGGCCGGCGCGCTCCCTGCCCTTCGAGGTGGCTCTCGCCCATGTGGCCGAGCTCGCGCGCGCGAGCCCGGAGGTGGTGCTGACCGGGGTCCACCTCGGCGTCTACGGCCGGGACCTCGCCCCCGCCCGGTCGCTCCTCGAGCTCGTGCGAGCGGTGGAGCAGGGCCGGCTCTCCCGGCGGGTGCGCCTGTCGTCGATCGAGCCGCTCGAGGTGCCACCCGCGCTCTTCGGGGGGGGCCGGCCGGGAGCGCTCTGCGAGCACCTGCACCTGCCGCTCCAGAGCGGCTCCGACCGCGTCCTCGCCGCCATGCGTCGCCCGTACCGGGCACGGGACTACGCGCGCACCGTGGAGCGGGTGGCGGCCGAGGCGGCGGACCTGTGCGTGGGTGCCGACGTCATCGCCGGCTTTCCCGGCGAGAGCGAGGCCGACCACCGCGCCACCCTCGCCCTGCTCGATGGGTTGCCCATCGCCTACCTGCACGTCTTCCCGTTCTCGGCCCGCCCCGGCACCGCCGCCGCCGCCATGGGCGATCCGGTGGATCCCGCGCTGGCCCGCGAGCGGGCCAGCGAACTGCGGGCCTTCTCGCGGCAGCGCTGGCGGGCGTACGCGGCGCGGCACGTCGGGCGAGAGGTGGAGGCGGTGGTGGAGCGCGTGCAGGGCGGCCTCGCGACCGGTACCGCGCGCTCCTACCTCGGGGTGCGCTGGCCGTCGTCGGGCGAGCGCCGGGGCGACCTCGTGCGGGTGCGGGTCCTGTCGGTGGAGGACGAGACCTGTCGCGGGTCGCGCGCCGTGCCCGAGGGGGCGCCGTGGCCGCCCTGACCGCCTCCGGGAGATCCGCCGCGAGGGGGAGACGCCCTGCGCTGTGACCTCCTCATCGCGGGCGCTGGCCCGGCCGGCTGCGCGGCGGCGGTGGCGGCCCTTCGGGCCGCACCGCACCTCGAGGTGGTGGTGGTGGACCGGGCGGTCTTCCCGCGCGAGAAGCTCTGCGCCGGGGCCATCTGCGGCGGCGGGCTGCGCGAGCTCGAGCTCGCTGGCCTCCTCCTGCGCGTCCCGCACGCCCTCGCCACCCATGCGGTGGTGCGGCACCGGGGACGGGCGGCGCGCGTTCCCCTCCGGCGCCCGGCCGCGGTCGTCCGCCGCATCGAGTTCGACGCCGACCTCGTGGCGCAGGCGCGCGCCGCCGGTGCGAGGGTGCTGGAGGGGACGGCCCTCCTGGGCCTCGAGGGCGGCTTCGCCGCCACCTCGAGCGGCCCCGTCGCCTGCCGGGCCCTGGTGGCCGCCGACGGCGTCGGCGGCCCGTCGCGCCGCCTGCTCGGCCTCCCCGCCGGCGCACGGGCCCCGCTGCGCGAGACCCTTCTCGGAGCGGCGCAGCGGGATCTCCTCTTCGACCTCGAGGCTGGATGGCCCGGGTACGCCTGGCGCTTCCCCTGCCTCGAGGAAGGGCGTGCCGCGCAGACGGGCGGCGTCTACGCCTACGCGCGAGGGGCGGACGCGGACCGGGCGCTCCGGCGGTTCCTTCACCGCGAGGAGCGCGAGGGCGGCTCGCCGGGGCGATGGGCCATCCGGCTGTTCGAGCCGCGGGGGCCGTACGGAAAGGGCCAGGCGCTCCTGGCCGGCGATGCGCTGGGGATCGATCCCCTGGCCGGAGAAGGCCTGCGCTACGCCCTGTGGTCGGGCCGGATCGCGGGGCGCCGGGCGGCCGAGGCGCTCGCGCGCGGGCGCTCGCCCTCGGTGGGGGGCTACCGCGCCGAGCTCCTCCGTTCCCGCTCCGGCGTGGTGCTCGTGCTCGCGACCCACCTCGCGAAGCGCCTGTACGGGCCGGACGAGCGCTACCGACGGCTGGCGACCGACCGACGCGTGGCCGAGGGCCTGGCGGACCTCGTCTCGGGAGAGGCGCCGCTCGGGCCGCTCCTGAGGCTCCTCGCTCTCGCACCGGGCGCGCTCCTCGGGCTCCGCCCCCCGAGCGACGCTCCCGGAGGATGAGGCGAGGCTTGCGGCGGCGGCCGCGAAGGGCGTAACAAGGGCGCCCATGCTCTCTGCCCACCGGGGGACCTTCCTGCCCGTCGCCTTGAGCGGGCTGTGCGCCTGCGCCCTGGTTCACGAGCGCGCCGAGGAGCAGGTGCCGCCTTCGCGGCCGGCCGGCGACGAGGGCATGCTCATCTACACGGTGGGCCGCCTCTCCTTCGAGGCTCCGCAGGGCTGGGAGGCGCGGGGCGACGGCCGCCACGTCCTCTTGGTGAGCCCGCAGGGTGACGCCCGCCTCGACGGGCAGCTGGCCGCGGAACCCTTCGCCGACGATCGGGTGTGCCTGGAGAAGGCGGAGGCCGCCCTGGTGCGCGGCGAGAGCCGGCTCGTCAACGTCCGGCGTCACCCGACCACGCTCGCCGGCCGCAAGGCGGTGGTCCAGGAGGCGGACGAGCCGGGCTGGCACGGCTGGGCCTGGGCGGTCTGCGACGGGGGCGAGCAGTACCGGCTCTTCCTCACCGGGCGCTCTCCGCTCAGCGAGGAGGCGGTGCGCGCCGCTCGGCTCCTCTCCTCGAGCGCCGTCCTCTCGGCCAGGCCCGGGGCCTGACGGCTGGGCCGACCGTCCTCCCCTGGTGAAGGGCAGTGGTCGAGCGGAGGGCGGCGTCCTGGGGGGTGAGAAAGCGCGGCGGTGTCAAGTGAACTCGCTCTCCTCAACACCTTGACGATCCCCCTGCGGTTAGCTAGCTTCCCGCGCTCAGCCCGACTGCAGGAGACCGGCGAGCGGTCGGGCGCGAGGGTACGTTGCGGGATCCCCAGTACGAGGGGCGTTCGTGCGCCCGTCGAACGCGGAACAGGGAAGGGAACGCCTCGCCATGACCAAGGCCGACCTTATCGAAAAGGTGCAGGCGGCGCGCAAGGACCTGTCGAAGCGCCAGGTGTCGGAGGTCGTCGACGCCGTCTTCGATCAGCTCGCCCGCGCTATCCGCAAGGACAAGCGCTTCTCGATGCCGGGCTTCGGGACCTTCGTCGTGAAGCGGCGAGCCGGCCGGGTCGGCCGCAATCCCCAGACCGGGGCCTCGATCGAGATCGCGCCGACCAAGACGGTGGGCTTCAAGCCGGCCCCGGAGCTCAAGAAGGCGCTCTAGGCGGTGTACCGCCCACTCGTACCCCTGCCACTCCGGCGCACCCTTCCACCGGCCGGGGTGGCTGCCCACGGGTCTAATCCTCGGCTACCATGGCAGCGGAGGACGCGCCCATGAGGCTCGGCGACTGGCTCAACGCCTTCCGGGAAACCCACGAGAAGTCCAAGCAAGGCACGCTCAGCGCGCGCGACCTCTCGGCCTACCGGGCGGCGCGCGACGAGCTCGCCCGCGCCCTGCTCGCGGCGCAGCACCTCACCGTGCAGCCCGGCCAGCAGCCGCGCCGGGCCTTGCGGGTGGCGCGCGCCCTCCAGGCCAACCTGGAGTTCCGGGACGGCACCGTGCGCGCCCTGACCCAGGACATCAGCGCCGGCGGGTTCTCCGCCCTCATCGCCAAGCCTCCGCAGCTCGACGAGGAGGTGGTGGTGACGTTGCGGATCCCGGGCCAGGAGCCGGTCAAGGTCGAGGCGCGGGTGAACGAGGTGAAGCCGCTCGTCGGCAACGCCCGGGTGAGCTTCGTCTTCCAGCACCTCGCCGAGGCCCTGGCCGAGCGCGTCGAGACCTTCGTGTTCGACGCCGTGCTGGCCGAGCTGCAGAAGTAGGGACGCGGCCGCCCGGCCTCGAGCGAGGCCCCTCGCAGGTCCTCCGCGCGGTTCCCGGTCTCGCGGGTGCGAGAAGCCGCTCGAGGGCCCGCGAGCGGGCCGTCCCGCGCTGGCGAACACCGCCGGCGAGCGCGAAGGACTCTTCGCCGCGCGGCCCCGGACGAGGCCGGCCCGGGGCGGGCCTCGTCAGCGCCGGTCCTTGTACTCCTCGGAGCGGATGCCGAGGCGCTTCAGCAGGCGGTGCAGGCTCTCCCGCTCCATCCCTGCGCGGGCCGCCGCCTGGGTCACGTTGCCGCCCACCTCGCGCAGGAGGGCGAGGAGGTACTCGCGCGAGAAGCGGTCGCGGGCGAGCTCGACGGCTTCGCGGTAGGGGAGGGTGGTGGCGAGTTCGCCCTTCGGGGGAGAGGCGGGCCCCTCCCCGATCTCGGGCGGGAGGTCGAGAGCCGAGACGAGCTTGCCGCGGGCCACCGCCACCGCCCGCTCGACCGCGTTCTCGAGCTCGCGCACGTTCCCGGGCCAGGGGTAGGCCGAGAGCGCGCGGAGCGCGTCCGGCTCGAGCCCCTCCACCTCGCGCCGGAAGGCGCGGGCGTGCTTCTCGACAAAGTGGCCCGCGAGGAGGGGGACGTCCTCCGGGCGTTCCCGCAGGGGAGGGAGCCTGACCGGGAAGACGTGGAGCCGGTAGTAGAGGTCCTCGCGGAAGCGGCCGGCCGCCAATTCGGCCTTTAAGTCGCGGTGGGTCGCGGCCAGGATGCGCACGTCCACCTTCACGGCCGCATTGTCCCCTACCCGGCGGACCTCCTTCTCCTGCAGGACCCGGTTGAGCTTCACCTGGGTGGCGAGGGGGAGCTCCCCCACCTCGTCGAGGAAGAGCGTCCCAAGGTGGGCCTCCTCGAAGAGGCCGGCCTTCGCCGCGGCCGCGCCGGTGAACGCCCCCCGGGCGTGTCCGAACAGCTCGCTCTCCACGAGGTCGGGGGGCAGCGCGCCGCAGTTCACCGGGACGAAGCGGTGCTCCTTGCGGGCCGAGTGGTAGTGGATGGCGCGGGCCGCGAGCTCCTTGCCGGTGCCGGTCTCGCCGAGGAGGAGGACGCTGATGTCGAGCGCGGCGGCCTGGGCGAGCAGGCGGTAGGCCTCCTGCATGGGGGCGCTCTTGCCGATGAGGTTGTGGAAGGCCACCGTTCCTTCGAGCTCGCGCCGCACGCTCGCGGCCTCGTCGCGCAGCCGCTTGCGCTCGGCGGCCCGGGCCACCACCAGGGCCGCCGCGTCCGGGTCGAACGGCTTCTCGAGGTAGTCATAGGCGCCGCACTTCATGGCCAGGACGGCGTCGGCCACCGTGGCGTAGCCGGTCATCATCACCACCTCGGTGGAGGGCGAGCGCGCCTTCACCGCGCTCAGGACCTCGAAGCCGCCCGCCCCCGGCATCCGGATGTCGGTGACCACCACGTCGAAGGGCTCGCCGGCCAGGAGGGCCAGTGCCCGCGCGCCGTCCTGGGCGGTGGTGAGGTGGTAACCCTCCGCCAGGATCTTGGCGAAGAGCTTGAGCAGGTTCTCCTTGTCGTCCACCACCAGGACGCGCGTCACGGGGCGCTCCCGGGGGCGCGGGAGGGTACCCTGAGGGTGAAGACGGCCCCACCCTGCGCGCCATCGGAGGCCTCGAGGTCGCCGCCGTGCCCGCGGGCGATGGCGCGCGAGAGGGCGAGCCCGAGGCCGGTCCCGCGCTCCTTGGTGGTGAAGAAGGGCTCGAAGATCCGCTCCCGCGCCTCGGGGCTCAGCCCCGGGCCGTCGTCGGTCACCGCTACCTGCGCCTCACCGTCTTCCTCCGCCACCCGCACCGCGACCCGCCCGCCCGGACCGGCCGCCTCGGCGGCGTTGCGGACGAGGTTCGAGACCACCTGGCGGAGCTTGGCGGGGTGAGCTTCGGCGACGCCCCGCCCCTCCACGCGCA
The DNA here is from genome assembly GCA_035501995.1 of Anaeromyxobacteraceae bacterium. GTDB lineage: Bacteria > Myxococcota > Myxococcia > Myxococcales > Anaeromyxobacteraceae > Anaeromyxobacter_A. The sequence continues at coordinate 4,563 of DATJVF010000360.1, read as the reverse complement.
CCTCCACCCCGTCGAGCAGGTGCGCCTCGCCGAGCCGGGCCACCACCTCGTCGCAGGCGAGGCGCAGGTCGATGCGCTCCCGGGCGGGATCGGGCGCGCGCGAGAGGTCGAGCAGTCCCTCCACGATGGCTTTCGCCCGCAGCCCCTCCTCCTCGATCACCCGCAGGTCCTCGCGCAGTTCGCCCTCGGCCTTGCGCGACAGCAGCTTGGCGTAGCCGAGGATGACGCCGAGCGGGTTGTTGATCTCGTGGGCGACGCCGGCGGCGAGGTGCCCGATGCCGGCGAGCTTCTCGCTCTGAACGAGCCGCGCCTGGTGGTCCTTGAGGGCGGCGGTCATGGCGTTGAACTGGCTCGCCAGCGCTCCGAGCTCGCCGCGCGACTCGACGGCGATGCGGGTCTCGAGGTCGCCCCGGGCGAGGCGCGCGGCGCCCTCGCGCAGGCGGGCGAGCGGCTTCGCGATCGATCGCCCGATGGCGAAGGTGATGGCCGCCGCGAGGAGCGGGGCGCCGACGAGCAGCGCCACGAGGAAGCGGTGGGTGCGGCGCTCCACCAGGGCGGCCTCGCCGCGGGCCGCCACGATGGCCGCCTCGAAGCTCTCCACCAGGTCCCCGGCGCGATCCTGGATGCGCGTCACCACGGCCTGGGCGCGGGCGTGCTCGGCCCGCACGAAGGGGAGGTCGCCGCGGACCACCGCCGGGACGATCTGCTGCCTGAAGAGGGTGTCGAGCTCGGCGCTCGCCCGGTCGATGTCGTCCACCCAGGCGAGCTCCTCGTCGCCGTGCACGCGCGTGCGCAGCTGCCGGGTCAGCTCGAGGACGTGCTGCTGGGCCTGGGCGTAGAAGCCGAGGTGGCTCTGGTTCCCGATGATGATGGTGTGCGCCTGGTGGGCGTACTGGTCGCGCACCGCGCTCGAGAGCTCGAGCGCCATCCTGACCCCCTCCTCCTCCGACTGCATGCGCGCCATGGCTTCGTGGATGCGCCGCTGGCCGGCCAGGGTGAGCAGCGAGGCCGCGATGAGGATGAGGACGAAGGCCCCGAACCCGAGGACGAGCTTGCCGCCGGTCCCCGAAAAGGTGGAGAGCCAGCTCAAGGGCGCGCTCGGCCCGGTCTGGATCCGCTCGCGCTCCTCGCGACCCCGGTCCGGGGACGGGGCGGAGGGCAGGGGGTGAGGCATGAACGGCCACAGTGTAGCGGAGGCGGAGCCCCTGCGCCCGCTCCGGCCCGGCGGGCCTCGTGGCGGGCTTCGCGGCCCGCGCGGAGGAAGGCGGGGAGGGGGGGCCGGGCCGTGCAACCCGGCGCCCCCCCCCCGCGACGGCGACGGCAGCGGCGCACGACCCCAGGGAGGGGGAGGTCGGGCGACGAGCTCGCCGGCAGGGGGGCGGAAGGAGCGTGCGCCGTCGCGGCTGGTCGGGCGACGCGTGCACGGCCCTCGCGCCCCCGAGGCGGTGGCCCTCTCGCCAGAGCGGCCGCGAGGAGCGCTTGCAGCGCGCGTGCCGGAGCTCCCCGGGCGCAGGGAAGCTGGTCCCGGGCCCTTGCGCGCGCTTCGCCCGGCGAGGCGGTGGCGCCCTGCCCGGGCGAAGGGCAGGGACTGCACCTCGGTCGGGCAAAGGCTCGTGAGAGCGACTACTCCGGGCGGGTCCCGGTGAGGCTCGCGAACGAGGGCGCCGCGAACGCGCTGCTCGGGCCGGCCGAGGCCTCGTCGGCCATGATGTAGCCGCGCTCCCCGGACTCGGACATGTCCATCCCCGTCCACTCGTCCTGCTCGTCGGCCCTGAGCGGCGTCAAGCGGGCGACGAGCTTGATGATGAGGTAGGACAGGCCGCCCGACCAGACGTAGGTGGCGAGGACGCCCAGGGCCTGGATGCCGAGCTGGGCGAGGCTGCCGTCGGCGCCGTCGGGATTCACGGCCTTGGAGGCGAGGACGCCGGTGAGGAGCGCGCCCACGGTGGCGGCGACCCCGTGGACCGCGAAGACATCGAGGGAGTCGTCGAGTCCGAGCCGCGGCCGGTAGCGCACGGCGATGAGGGAGGCGGCCCCGGCGAGCACGCCGAGCCCCACCGAGGCGAGGGGCGTGATGAATCCGGCCGCCGGCGTCACCGCCACCAGGCCGGCCACCGCGCCCGAGGCGAGGCCGACCCCCGACATCTTGCCGTGGAAGAAGAAGAGCTCGGCGAGCCCCCAGGTCAGGGCGGCCGCGGCCGGGGCGAAGAAGGTGTTGGAGAAGGCGTAGGCGGCGAGCCCGTTGGCGGCGAGGGCGCTGCCGCCGTTGAAGCCGAGCCAGCCGAACCAGAGCAGGCCCGCTCCCAGGATGGCGAAGGGCACGTTGTGGGGCAAGACCGAGGGCTGGTGCAGCCCGCGGCGGCGTCCGAGCACCAGCGCGAAGACGAGCGCGGCGATGGCGGCGTTGATGTGGACCACCGTGCCGCCGGCGAAGTCCAGCGCGCCCCGCACCTTCAGCCAACCGCCCGGGGCCCACACCCAGTGCGCCACCGGCGCGTAGACCGCGATGCTCCACAGCGCCACGAAGAGCACGAAGGCCTTCACCCGCACGCGCTCGACCACCGCGCCCGAGATGAGGGCCGGGGTGATGACCGCGAACATGGCCTGGAACAGCATGAAGGCGGCGTGGGGCACGGTCGGGGCGAGGTCCTTCGCCACCTCGCCCCCCACCCCGGAGAGCCCGACGAAGGAGAGCCCGCCGATGAAGTGGTCGAGGAACCCGGGCCCGGGCGAAAAGGATAGACTGTAGGTGAATAAACACCAGAGGACGCCCACCAGCGCCATGCAGACGAGGGAGAGGATCATGGTGTGGACGACGTTCTTGGCCCGGACGAGGCCGCCGTAGAAGAAGGCGAGGCCCGGGGTCATGAGCAGCACGAGGCCGGCGCTCACGAGGACGAGGGCGGTGTCCCCCGAGTCCACCTGGCCCGGCGTGCCGGCGAGGGCGGCCGCCGGGACGAGGGCGGCGAGCGCTCCGAGCGCGTGCTTTCTCACGAACGCCTCCTTGTTCGGGAGAACGAGCTCCCGGAAAGGTGCGCTCCCCGTGCAGCCCGCATGCCGGGCACCGGCTCGCACGGGGACTGAGCAATTCGACCCGGACGAGGCGCCACTGCTCCAGGCCGAGGCAGCAAGTGCCCGGTTCCTGTGCAGCGAGGGATGGCCGGTGGCCCGCGGCAGGCCCGTAGCCATAGCGAAAGCAAGGTGTGTTCCGGCGGCCGGAAGCTCTCGTCAGCCTGGCGCTCGCGCGGGGCACCGCCTGCACGGGCCGGGCAGTCGCCCTCGAGCGCCTCTGCGCTCTCTACATCCCCCGGAGGTACGCGGGCGCGGAGCTCCCTAACCGCCTTGGCCAGAGGCCCGCGGGCGCCTGGGGGCAGGGCTCTTCTTCGCGCCGGTGTGCTTGGCGCGCTTGGGCGCTGGAGCGACCTTGAAACCGCTCAGGACCTGCCTCGGGGGAGGGGGCTCCTGCCGGGGAGGTGGGGGGGGCGGGGCCACGTACGGGTCGTCGTCGCTGGCGCTCTGGAGCGGTGGCGGGGTGTTGTCCGGCACGCGGTAGGGTCCTCGCTCGACCTCGAGCTGCCCGGCCGCGCGCTCGACCCAGGCGCGCAGCTCGCCGTCGAGGCTGGCCTTGTCGATGGTGGCGGCCTCGGCCGCACGGTCGCCGGCGCGCCCCTCGAGCGCGGCGAGGTACATCGCGGCGCGCGCGCGCTCCACCTGGGGCGTGCCGGCCCGATCTTCGAGCAGCCGCCCTAGCGCCGCCATGGCCTCGTCGGCGGGCGCCTCACGCGAGAGGGCCAGCTTGGCGAGCCCGAAGGTGGCCCTGGCGTGCGGGGCGCTCGCCCCCGCCCGGGCCTGGGAGCCAGCCATCCCGGCGTTGACCGCGCGCGAGGAGATGGCGATGGCGGCGAGGTAGGCGCCGCGTGCGGGCCCGCCCTTGCCGGCCCGGCGCAAGAGGTCGCCGTGCAGCGCCAGCGCGGCCGGCTGCTCCGGGGCGATCTCGAGGGCCCGCTGCACCGACTCGCTCGCCACCGACGGCTTGCCGGCGAGGACCGCCACGCGAGCCTCGAGGAGCTTCGCGAGCGGGGCGTCGCCGGCCCGCGAGGCGTAGTCGAGGGCGGTGCCGGCCTGGCCATCGCGCAGGGCGAGGGCCGAGACGGCCAGGTAGGCGTAGGCCGGAGCGCTCGGTGCGCGCAGGGGCTCCACCAGGGCGGCGTTGGCGCTCGTCACCGCCGCCTCGTCGCGGTAGTCGGTCGCGAGCATGGCGAGGGCGAAGGCGCGCAGGGCGCCGGCTCCGATGGGATCGAGCCGGGTGGCGCGGACCCCGAGCAGGGCGGCCGCCTCGTGATAGCCGAGCCAGGTGTCGGAGCGCACGAGCTGCTCGGCCCGCGCCACCGAGAGGGCGACGATGCGGTGCTCCTGGTGGCGGCGATAGGCGAGGACCCCGCCGCCCGCCACCGCCAGGAGAACGAGGGCCAACGCGACCTTGACGCCGGGCGGCAGGTGCCGGCGCGCGCTCGGGGGAGAGCCCTCGGCCTCGACCCAGGGCTCGGCCGGCTCGGCCGGCTC
>DATJVF010000359.1:0-7896 GCA_035501995.1 Anaeromyxobacteraceae bacterium | reverse complement strand
AGGCCCCTTCTCCCCGACGAGGCGAAGGCGCTCGGGCCCACCGCGCGCCGGCGCGGTCGACCACCGCCGGGGAAGAGTCGTTCCCGGAGGGCCGTGAGGTGGCGATTCCCGCCCGGCGCCCACCGCGCCCCACCTCACGCCGGGCCGCGCGCGAGCCTTCAGTCGAGGTAACGACGGCGGAAGAGGAAGAGCACGGCGTCCTGGGCGCAGTGCTCGCAGTAGTGATAGCGCTCGCGCAGCGTGGCGATGGTCTGCTCGACGGCGCGCCGCGCCTTGTCGTCGAGCTGGCCGCGCTCGTCGGAGAGGTAGCGGAGCACGTTCTGCTTGTTCTGCCTGAGCTGGCGCTTGCGCTCCTCGTAGTAGTGCTCGCGCAGGCGCCGGAAGAGGTCCGGGAAGATGGCCTGGGTGTCGATCTCCTTGGCGTCGGGATGGTCGAGCCTGAAGGCGCCGATGGCGGTGATGAGCGAGCGCCGGAAGGTGGTGCGGTCGTCGTGCTCGCCCATGACGATCCGCTCGAACTCCAGCATGCGCTCCTCGTCCGGTTGCTCGTAGGCCCCGGTGACGCGGTTCTTGATGCGCTCGCCCTTGGTCCAGGAGGAGACGAGGGCCAGGTAGCGGCCGAAGAGGTCGCGGTACTGCCCCTCGCTCACCATCCCCATCGAGTCGCGGATCTCCTCGTCGAGGGTGTCGAGCAGCTCCGCCTCCACCACCCGCACGAACTCCTCGTGGTCGTGGTAGCCGTCCACCACTTCCTGGGTGAGGAACTCGTGGATGGTCTTGTCACGGCAGAGCGCCTCGAGCTCCTCGAGGACCGCCATGGGGGTGAGGCAGGCGAAGTGCGGGTTCTGGGCGGCGTTGAAGATGGCGGTCTTGATCTCGCGGGCGGAGGCGCCCACCCGCCCCTCGTACATCGGGTAGACGTCGGACTCGCGCTCGATCTCCTCGGCGAACTTCTTGAGCTCCTTGCCCTGGGCGAGCGAGAGCCGGTCCGGGGCCGCCCCCCGGTCGTAGAGCTTCAGCTTCTCGAGGGGCGAGAGCTCGTCGACGATGTCCCGCACCTCGCCCTTGTAGCGGTCGGGGATGGGCTTCTTGAGCCGGGTGAGGACCGCCCAGGTGGCCGCCACCTCGGTGGCGTGGGGGGCCACGTGCTTGCCGACGGTGGCCCTCGTCACCTGCTGGTCGTAGATCTCCTTCTCCACCCGGCCGCGGCGCAGGTAGGGCACGCGGATGAGCTCGAGGCGGCCCTTGAAGGACCCGAAGTCCGAGAGGTCCTTGTCCTTGAAGATCGCGAGCTGCTTCTCGTTGGCGCTCGCGAGGAGCACCTCGTCGAGGTGCAGGATGAAGTTGTCGAGCGACACCCGGCCGGTCTCGCTCGTGCCGAGGAGGTACTTGAAGGCCTCGGGGGGCCGCTTCAAGAGGTCGGCGAACTCGAGCAGGCCGCGGTTCGCGGCCACGAGCGGCCCGGTGGGCTCGAAGAGGGCCACCGCGTGGAGCGCCGCCGGCAAGGCGCCCGGGCTGCGGTCAGCGCTCACCTGCCGCCAGGCGGCGTCGATGGAGAGCTGCGGCTCGACCACCACCGCGCCCTCCTGGTAGCGCGGGGAGATGTAGAAGCGCTCCACCTGCACGTGGCGGAGCACCTTCAGGTAGTCGCCATGGTAGGAGGCGAGGAGCGCCGAGTAGATCTGCTGGCAGAAGTGGCACAGGTCGCCGTCGGCGACGTAGTCGGCGAGCACGAAGTCGCCCTCGGTCGCCCCCTCGCGCTCGGCCGGGCGGCACTTCTCCTCGAGCAGGCGGCGCCGCTCGCGCCGCGGCAGGACGAAGAGCGGGTGGTCCTTGAGCGGGCAGGCCAGCCGGGCGTCGAGCGCCTCGCCGTCGAGGTGGGCGAAGCTCAGCAGGTCGGCCACCGAGTTCCCGTGGCCGAAGCCCACCATCCCCCCGCCCTTGAGCCGCTTCTCGCTCGGGAAGACCCAGGCGAAGCGGTAGAGCGCGCCCTCGGCGAGGCGCGAGTAGGCCTCCATGCCCCGCATGAGCGCGGCCACGAAGGAGGACTTGGCCGAGCCGTTGGGCCCGTGGAGGAGGACGAGCTTGTTGACCCGCCCCGAGCGCACGAAGTTGCCGATGACCCGGTAGAGGGCCGCCTGCACCTCCTCCTGCCCGGCCACCCGCGCGGCCACCGCCTCGGGGGCGAAGCCGAGGTCGAAGAGCTTGTAGCGCTTCACCTTACCCCAGGGCACCTCGACGTCGGTGGTGCCGAAGTGATCGATGACGTCGCGCAGGTACTGGGCCGCCCCGCGCGCCTGGGCACGCGGGGCGCGCGAGAACAGCTCCAGGTACTCGTCGAAAGAGAGGAGGCTTCGCTGGTCGGCGAAGGCGCCCTTTACCCCTTCGCCGACCGACGCGAGGTACTGGCGGGCGTCCATGGGGCGCGACTCTCTCACGGCGTCCTCGCCGACGCCAAGGCCGGCCCGCGCTCCCCGCGCCCCGGGAGGGCCAGGGACGCCATCTCCGGACGGGGTGCCGGAGCCTGGCGGCTCCACGCGGTTCACGGTACGCTCGGCACGTGGAACGACTGCCGTCCGATGTCATCGTCGGGATCGACCTCGGCACCACGAACTCCTGCGCCGCCCTCGCCACCGAGGATGGCCAGGTAAGGCTCATCCCCCACCGGGGGGGCGACTTCACCATCCCCTCCATCTTCGCCATCGACGACAAGGGCCACGAGCTCATCGGCCACGAGGCGAAGCGGCAGTGGCAGCTCAACCCGCGCAACACGCTCTACGCCACCAAGCGCCTCATCGGGCGCTCGCCCAAGGACGACGTGGTCGAGACCGTGCAGAAGAGCGTCCAGTACCGGGTGCGGGGCGGCGACCACAACGCGGTCGAGCTCGACTGCCACGGCCGCACCTTCCAGGTCCAGGACGTGGCGGCCAAGATCCTCTCCAAGATCCGCGACGTGGCCTCCGAGCACCTCGGGCTGAAGGTGCGGCGGGCGGTGGTGACGGTGCCCGCCTACTTCACCGATCGTCAAAGACAGGCGGTGAAGGAGGCCGGGCGGCTCGTCGACCTCGAGGTGGTCCGCATCATCAACGAGCCCACCGCGGCCAGCCTGGCCTACGGGATCGGCAAGGGGCTCGAGGAACGGGTGCTGGTCTACGACCTCGGCGGCGGCACGTTCGACGTCTCCATCATCGAGATCCGCGACCGCGTCTTCGAGGTGAAGGCCACCGGGGGGGACATCTTCCTCGGCGGGTTCGACTTCGACGACGCCGTCATCCGCTACGTGCTGGAGGACTTCCGCCGCCGCCACCACCTCGACCTCACGAACGACCCGGTGGCCATGCAGCGCATCCGGGACCTCTCCGAGCGCACCAAGATCGACCTCTCCTCCCGCACCGAGGCCCCCTTCTCGATCCCCTTCATCACCATGACCTCGCAGGGTCAGCCGCTCAACGTCGACCTGCGCTTCACCCGCACCCTGCTCGAGGAGCTCACCCGCGGGCTCGTCGATCGCACCCTCTCCATCGTGGCCCAGGTGCTCACCGACGCCGGCTTCGAGCCGCAGGACATCCAGGAGGTCATGCTGGTGGGGGGGCAGACCCGGATGCCGCTCGTCCAGGACCGGCTCACCGCCTTCTTCGGCAAGGCGCCCTCCAAGGCCGTCCACCCCGACGAGGCAGTGGCCATCGGGGCCGCCCTCTACGGCCGTTCGCTGCAGGAGGGCAGCGACCTCAAGCTGCAGCTCCTCGACGTCATCCCCATGGCCATCGGCCTCGAGGCCGCCGGGGGGGTGATGCACGTGGTCTTGCCCCGCAACGCCCCCATTCCCAACGCCAAGGCGCTCGCCGCCACGAGCTCGGTGGACGACCAGAGCGAGCTCATGGTGCGCATCTTCCAGGGGGACCACGCCGAGACCGCCAAGGACGAGCTGCTCGGCGAGTTCGTCTTCGGCGGGGTGCGCCCGGCCCCGGCCGGCTCGGTCCGCCTCGAGATCCTCTTCGAGGTGAACGTGGAGGGAATCCTCACCGTGAGCGCGAGCGACCTCGACACCGGCAAGAAGATGAAGACCACCCTGCGGGTGACGCAGAGCTGACGCGCCCGGCCGGGCCCTACCTGGAGCGGCTCGCCCCGGCCCGGCCCAAGGGTAAAACCCTGAGCCGCGGCGCCGGGACGCCCCTCGGTCCGCCCGGCACCGGCGGCCGCGGTGCCGCGCCCGGCGGCGCCGGATAGGGCGGCGCGCCGCCGCGCCAGCCCTGGGCCGGGGCGGCTCCTCGCGGCGGAGCCGGGGGGCCGAGGGCGGGCGGAGCGCCCCACGGACGCGGTCCCTGGGCCGCGCCGGCCCCCAGCCCCGCGACCGGCCTCGCCTCGGGGCGATAGATCGGGACCACCCCCGGCCTCGCCCCGCCGGTCGCCGCCCCCGGGGAGGCCACCGGCTCCAGCCTGACCGGGGCGATCGGCCGCCCGAGGCGGCGCTCGAGGACCGGGCGCGCCGGTCCTCCCCAGGCCGGGGCAGCCGCCCCGAAGGCGACCGATCTCGGCGGGGCCGGCTGGGTCACGCGGTAGAGGCCGGGTACGTAGACGTTGCCGTAAGCCACCGTCTGCACCGGGTAGCCGACGAACCGGGTGCAGGGCACGAAGCTCCACCACCCGTAGTGGACGGGATAGGCCGTCACGAACACCGAGAAGCCGGGCGCGAGCGGAGCCCAGCCGATGTAGTCGGGGCTGTACCGCCAGGTGACCCAGGCCGGTGCCCACTGGTAGCCCGGGACCCAGATCCAACCGGAGGCCGGTTCGTAGGACCAGCGGCCGTAGTGGTAGGTCGCCCAACCCCACGGCTCGTCCGACACCCACAGCCACCCCTCGTCCGTCCACTCCCAGCGGCCGTAGTAGTAGGGGCGCCAGCCCTCGGCCACCCGCGGACGCCAGGCGGTGCCGTAGCCCGGTACGGTGACCCAAGCGCCGTAGGGGGCGAGGCCGAGCTCGAAGGTGGCGAAGCTCACCTGGGTCCCGGGGCTCGCGAGGTCGACGTTCACATCCACCTCTGCCGGCGGGGCGAGGCGCTCCTCCCCGGGGACGGCAGGGCTCCCCTGCGGGGACCCTTGCCCGAGCGCCGGGACGCCGACCGCGACCCCGAGGAGGATGACGAGGTGGCGCGTCATGACCGTGAGGGCCCGTTCGAGGGAGGGCCCCTCCGCGAGGGAGCTCCGCGCACCACCGCTTTCCGAGCAAGAAGGGTGCCCGGGCGAATCCCCTGGAACGCGAGGGGCTTTCGGGATGCGCTCCCGTGGCGACGGCACCACAGTGTGCGAGGACCGCAACGAAAAGGGCCCGCCGGCCGCCCGGCGAGCCCCTTCTTGCGGGTCCCGGTGCGCCTTGCGCGTCAGGCGAGCTTCTTCTCCTTCTCGAAGGAGAGGAGCGGCGGCTCCTTGTTGAGGATGACGCCCTCGGTGATCTTGCACTCCTTCACGCCCTCCCGGTAGGGGACGTCGTACATGATGTCGAGCATGGCCTGCTCGAGGATGGCGCGCAGGCCGCGCGCGCCGGACTTGCGGCGCATGGCCTCCCGCGCGCAGGCGCGCAGGGCCTCCCGGCTGAAGGACAGCTTCACCTTCTCCATCTCGAAGAGCTTCACGTACTGCTTGGTGAGCGCGTTCTTCGGCTGGGTGAGGATGGTGACGAGGTCCTCCTCGGAGAGGTCGGAGAGGGTGGCGATGATGGGCACCCGCCCGACGAACTCCGGGATCATGCCGAACTTGACGAGGTCGGTGGGCTCGATCTTGGCGAGCACCTCGCCCAGGGACTGCTCCTCCTTGCGGTCGATGCGCGCGCCGAACCCGAGGCCCTTCACACCGATCCGCCGCCGGATGGCCTGCTCCACCCCGCAGAAGGCGCCGCCCACCACGAACAGGATGTTGGAGGTGTCGACCTGGATGTACTCCTGCTGGTTGTACTTCTTGCCGCCGCGCGGGGTCACGTTGGCGCGGGTGCCCTCGATGATCTTGAGCAGGGCCTGCTGCACGCCCTCCCCGCCCACGTCGCGGGTGGGCGAGGGGGTGTCGCCCTTGCGGGCGATCTTGTCGATCTCGTCGATGTAGACGATGCCGCGGGCGGCCTTCTCCACGTCGTAGTCGGCGTTGTGGAGCAGGTTCTGGATGATGTTCTCGACGTCCTCGCCGACGTAGCCGGCCTCGGTGAGGCTCGTGGCGTCGGCGATGGTGAAGGGGACGTTCAGGAAGCGCGCCAGCGACTGGGCGAGGAGCGTCTTGCCCGAACCGGTGGGCCCGATGAGGAGGATGTTGGACTTCTGCAGCTCGACGTCCTCGGCCCCGGCCCGGCCCTGGCCCGGCCGCGCCGGTCGCGCCGGCTTCTTGGAGTAGACCCGCTTGTAGTGGTTGTAGACCGCGACCGAGAGCACCTTCTTCGCCCGGTCCTGTCCCACCACGTAGTCGTCGAGGAAGGTCTTGATCTCGGCCGGCGTCGGCAGGGCGATCGAGGGCCGGCCCTCCTCGCGCTCGGCCTCCTCGGCGATGATGTCGTTGCAGAGCCGGATGCACTCGTCGCAGATGTAGACCGTCGGCCCGGCGATGAGCTTGCGCACCTCGCGCTGCCCCTTCCCACAGAAGGAGCAGGTTAGGTTACCGTGGTGGTGCTCTTTGCGGCTCACGCGACCCTCTCCGGCGTTGAATGTTACACCAAACCGCGCCCTCCACCCAGCCGACGACCGTCCCACGATATAGCGGGGGTCGCGCCGGACCGCTCGGCGCTTCGGACGCGCTGTCGCACCCTTCACCCCGTGGGCCCCTTCCGAGCGTGCCCCCGCCATCACCGGGCGGACCGGGCCGATGAGGGGCGCCGCGGCCGTCCCGGTTCCACGGGACGGCCGCGGCGGGAACTGCGGGTGGACGCCCTAGAGGAGAGCCTCGAGGTCCTCGGCGAGGGCCTGGGCGCGCTCGGCCACCGCTGGCGGTACGTCCTCCTCGCCGGCGCAGGCGCTCGCGAGCCTCCGGGCGAGCCCGGCGAGCTTCTGCAGCCGCTCGGCGGCCGGCGCGCGCGGCGGCGGAGCCTTCGGGCCGTAGCGCTCGGAGAGCTGGCGGCTCAGGGCGGCCGGGCTCGGGGCCTGCTCGAGGATCTCGTCCTTGAGCTCGCGCCAGCCGTCCTCGGGCAGGCGGCCGGCCGCCTCGGCGCGCGACAGGACCTCGATGACCTCGAACGCGGGGGCGGCGCGGGGCCCGGCCTCGCGCACCAGCCCGGGCTCGTGGCGCGACAAGAACCCGTAGCTCCGGGTGAGCTTCTCCACCGTCGGCTTGCGGAGGAAGAGCTCCTTCGCGCAGTAGGTCTCGAAGCTCGCGAAGCCCCAGTCCTTCCACAGCGCCTCGTCCCGCACCTCGCACAGGGCGCGGCCGAGCTCGACCCAGGAGGCCTTGAAGCGGCGCGCGCACTCGAGCACCCGGCGGCGCACGGACCCCTCTGGAAGCTGCTCGAGCTGCGATTCGATCCTGGCGGTGGCGGTGGTCATCGGCCCCGCTTGTAGCCCTGCCCCCTGACAGTCGGCGCCCCGGTCCGGGACGGCGGCGGGTCGGCGTCCGCGCCCTCTCACCCCCGTTCAGCGGGCGATGCGCAGGCTCAAGGAGACCACCGGCCGCTCGCCGGGGAAGCGATCGAAGGTGAACTCGGCGAGCCGCGCGAGCAGGCAGTCGCGCAGGGGGCCGGACTTGAAGCGGGGCTCGTCGACCCAGAGCGCCACCACCCGCCCCTCGTTCCCCACCGCGAACTCGACCGGGATCTCCCCGGAGAACTCGGGCGAGCGCGCCGCCTCCTCGCGAAGGCAAGGGGCGAGCGCGCCTCGCTGGCGCGCCACCGACTGCTGGATGCGGGCCGGGTCGTAAGAGGCGAGGACGA
>DATJVF010000358.1:0-5014 GCA_035501995.1 Anaeromyxobacteraceae bacterium | reverse complement strand
GCCATCTCCGACGCGACGCTCACCGAGGGGGCGCGCGCGGCGGGCCCGCAGCTGTCGGTACGAGACCGCATGCGCATCGCCCTGCGGCTGGCCGAAATGGGGGTGGCCTTCGTCGAGGGCGGCTGGCCCTCCGGCCGCGGCGGCGACACCGAGGTGTTCCGGGCGGCCCGCCGCCTCGAGCTCGGCGGGGCGCGGCTGTGCGCCTGCGCGCAGCTCGGCCGGCACGGGCGCGCCCGGGAGGACAGCGAGATCAAGGCCGCCCTGAAGTCGAAGGCCCCGGCGGTCACGCTCTTCTACGCCCTCGAGCGCGGGGGCGGCCCGGCGGCGCGGGAGGCCCAGAACCTGGGGTCGGCGGTGCACGCGGTCGGGGTCGAGGGGCGGGCCGCGCTCCTCGAGCTCGACGGCTACTTCGACGCGCTCCGGGCCGGGCACACCGGCGCGCTCGCCGCGGTCGAGGCGGCGGCCGCCGCCGGGGCGCACGCCATCCTGCTCTCCGACACGAGCGGGGGAGCGCTCCCGCACGAGGTGGAGTCCGGGGTGGTGGCGGCCCGCCGGGTAGCCCGGCGGGTCGCCCTCGGCGTGCGGGCGCGCGACGACGCCGGGGTGGCGGTGGCGAACAGCCTGGCCGCGGTGACCCGGGGGGCCACCGTGGTGGCGGCCACCGTGAATGGCTACGGCGAGCGCTGCGGCGCCGCCAACCTCGTGCCCATCGCGGCCGCCCTGGAACTCAAGATGGGCCACCAGGCCCTCGCGCCCGGACAGCTGAGGCGCCTCTCCTCGCTCGCCCACTTCGTGGCCGAGCTGGCCGAGCGCGATCTCGGCCGCGAGCGGCCCTACGTCGGCCGCGACGCCTTCGCCCTCGCCAGGGGGGACGGCCCGCCCCACGTCGATCCCGAGGCGGTCGGGAACCGCCGGGAATCGGCCCTGGCCGACGAGCGCGGCCACCCGGGCGCGCTGAGGGTGGCGCGCACCCTGGGGCTCAGGGCCCGCGGCGAGGCCGAGGCCCGCCGGGTGCTAGGGCGGCTCGCCGACTGGGAAAAGCGCGGCTTCCGCTACGAGGGGGCGGAGGCGAGCTTCGAGCTGCTGCTGCGAGCGCTGGCCGGCCGACGGCGGCCGTACTTCAAGGTCCTCGCCTACCGCATCATCGACCTGCACCGCCACGGCCAGGTCTTCACCGAGGCCACCGTCGAGCTCTCGGTGGGCCGCGAGCAGCTCCACACCGCCGCCACCGGGGTGGGGCCGGTCCACGCCCTCGACCGCGCACTGCGGCGGGCCCTCGAACGGCACTACCCCGAGCTCGCCGACATGACGGTGGTCGAGTCCCGCTCCCGGAACCTCGCCTCGGACGTGGGCACGGCCGGGCCGGTGCGCGTGCTCATCGAGAGCGCCGACGGGCGCGACCGCTGGGGGACGGCCGGCGTCTCGGACGACCTCCTCGACGCCTGCCGCCAGGCGCTCACCGACGCCATCGAGTACAAGCTCGTGAAGGACGACGTGAAGCCCAGGATCGCCGCCCCCTAGATTTCCTCGGGCGCGAACTTGCCGCCGCTGCCGCGGCGGGCGAAAAGGGGGCGAGGGAGCGTCGCACGCGGGCCCAGGGCCGCCCGCCACCGCGAACCCGGGAGCCCGGGCATGGGCGAGGCCGGCGAGTCGATCTATCCTCCGCCCTCGGACGGGAGAGGACGCGTGCTCATTCGCTGCGACAAGTGCACGACCCTGTACGAGCTCGATGACAAGCTGCTCCCTCCTCACGGGGCCCCCGTCCAGTGCAGCCGCTGCCAGTTCGTCTTCACCGCCTACCCGCCCGGCGCCTCCGACGCCGCCCCGGTCGAGCGCGCGGGCGCCGAGGGCCGGGCCGCCGAGCCCGTCCCGGCCGAGTCGAGCTCCTCGGCCGGCGGGGCCGGAAGCCCAGCGGGCCCGCCCGCGGAAGCCGCCCCGGCGAAACCGGTCGCCTCGGCGCACGAGCCGGGATCGGGGGCCGGCCCGCCGAGGCGCGACACGAGGAAGGTCGCGGCCCAGGCCCAGGAGCTCGCCCCCGACGCCAAGTTCACGCCCGACGGCCGCCCCATTCGCAAGGTGGCGTTCCCCGTGGAGGAGGTGGCGCCGCGGCCGCCCTCTCAGGGGCGTACGCCGTCGCGGGCGAGCGTACCCGTCCCGCCCACCTCGGGCCGGCCGAGGTGGCTGTTCCCGGTGGTGGCGCTCATCGTCGCCCTGGCGCTGCTCGGGGCGGCGTGGTGGTTCTTCAAGCGCGGCGAGCCGGTCGCCCGGCGGAGGGCGGCCCACGCCGCTGCCGTGGAGAGGGCGGACGAAGAGCCGTTGACGGTCCGGTCCGGCCGCGAGACCCGGCTCGCGCGGTCGCCGGCGTAGGCTCGGCCCTCGCCTTCGGGGTGACCGGAGGGGACTCGAGAGAGGCGCGACCAGGGCGCGCCGCCGGATGAGGATCCCGTGAACCACCTCCCCGATCTCCTCGTCACCGGGCTCCTCCACACCCTCGACCCATCGAGGCCGCGCGCGGGCGCGCTCCTCGCCCGCGAGGGGAAGGTGCTTCGCCTGGGCAGCGCCGCCGAGTGCCGCCGCGAGGCTCGCGCCGGCGCGGTCCACCTCGAGGCGGCCTGCGGTGTGCCAGGGCTCGCCGACGCCCACGGGCACGTCGTGCTCCACGCGCGCTCGCTCGAGGAGGTGGACTGCCGCTCGGCCCGCGACGAGGACGCCTGCGTCGAGCTCGCCTCGGTGCGAGCCCGCTCGCGGCCTCCCGGGACCTTCGTCCTGGGGCGGGGCTGGGACGAGGGCCGCTGGCCGGGCCGGGCCCTGCCGACCGCGGCGCGGCTCAGCCGCGCGATCCCCGACCACCCCGTGCTGCTCGAGCGGATCGACGGCCACGCCGCCTGGGTGAACGCGCGGGCGCTCGAGATCGCCGGGGTGGGGCCCGAGACCCCCGATCCCCCGGGTGGCCGCATCCTGCGGGACGCCACCGGCCGGCCGAGCGGGGTGCTCGTCGACGCCGCTCAGGATCTCGTCCAGGCGAGGGTTCCCCACCCCTCGGCGGACGAGCTCGCGAGGCTCATCCTGGCCGGGGCGAGGGACCTCGTTCGGCTCGGGCTCACCCAGGTCCACGACGCCGGCTGCACCTCGTCGGTGCTCAGGGCCTACGCCCGGCTGGCGGCCGCCGACGAGCTGCCCCTGCGCGTGTACGCCATGATCGACGGGGGCCAGCGAGAGGGACCGCTCTCCGCCGAGCTGGCGCGCTTCTCCGAGGTTCCCGAGACGGGCCGGCTCTCCGTGCGCGCCGTCAAGCTGTTCGCCGACGGGGCGCTCGGCAGCCGCGGGGCGGCGCTCCTCGACGGGTACGCCGACGACCCCGGCCACCACGGCCTGTTCCTCCTCGCTCCGCCGGAGCTGCGCGCTCGCCTGGCTCGGGTGGCCCGCGCGGGTTACCAGCCGGCGGTGCACGCCATCGGGGACGCCGCCTGCCGGGAGGTGCTCGCCGCCCTGAACGCCCTGCGCGGCGAGGTCGACTGGAAGCGGCTGCGGCCGCGCCTCGAGCACTTCCAGATCGTGCGCGCGGAGGACCTCGCGGGACTCGCGGGACTCGGCGCAGTGGCCTCCATGCAGCCCGTGCACGCGGTGAGCGACGGGCCCTGGGTCGAGCGGCGGCTCGGGCGGGGGACGCCCGCCCTGGCGGGCGCCTACGCCTGGCGGCGCGCGCAGGCCGCCGGGGCCACCCTGGCCTTCGGCTCGGACTTCCCGGTGGAGCGACCCGACCCGCGCCTCGGGCTCGCCGCCGCCACGAGCCTGCGCCCGTGGCTCGGCGGCGCCGAGGCCGAGAGCGCACGGCTCTCGCTCGAGGAGGCGCTGCGAGCCTTCACCACCGGTCCCGCCTTCGCTTCCTTCGCTGAGGCCCGGCGGGGGGCCCTGCGCGAGGGCGCCGACGCGGACCTCACCCTGTTCGGCGAGGACCTCCTCACCGTCCCGGCCGAGAGGCTGCCAGAGGTCCCCTTGATCGCCACCGTGGTCGGGGGACGGGTCGAGCACCTCGCCGGGTGATGGCCGGGCGAGCGGGCGGGCAGGAGCGCGGGGGCGTGGCCATGGTGAGGCTGTGGGGTTTCTCGTCTTCACCTACGTGGGGATCGCCGCCGCCCTGGGACAGATCCTGCGGCCGGGCCGCCACCAGCTCGGGGCGGCCGCCTCCTTCGCGGTCGGCGTCCTCGGCTCCTGGGGCGGGGCCCTCCTCGCCTCCACCTTCATCCGCGGGGGCTGGGCCTCCTTCGGGCTCGAGAGCCTCGCAGGCAGCGTCTGCGGCGCCCTGGCGGGCATCGTCGCCATGGAGCTCGCGGCCCGCACCTACGTCGAGAGCGAGCTGCGCTGAGGGCCCCGAGGCCTCGGCCCTTAGCCCCCCCGACGCAGGAGGTCGGAGAGTCCGACGACCAGGCTCCCGGCCGGGAGGGGCCGGGAGTTCACGATGAGCGTGTCATTGATGTGCTTGCCGGTGGCCGGATCGGTGGGGCGCTCGGGGTAGGCGAGGTTGATGCGCATGGGCACCACCCCGCGCGCGACCCGGTGGTAGACGAAGGCCGTGCCGTCGGGTTCGGTCCGGGCCACGACGCCCACGTGGGTCGGCGGGCCGCCCGGGCGGTCGGAGAGGAAGACGAGGTCGCCCACCACCGGGCGTCGCACGGGGGTGAAGGAACCCCGCTCGCTCGCGACGGCCGCCACCGCCGCGGCGTCGCGCACCTCGGGCGGCAGGGGGTGGCCGCTCTCCGCGAAGGCGGCGCGCACCAGCGCCGCGCATCCTGGCCCATAGTCGACGCCGTCGAGCACGATCTGGACGTGCCCGACCAGGGAGGTCACCGAGGCGAGGGCTCGCTCGAGCTCCGGCCGCCTCGCCACCTCGCTCGCCGGAGGGGCCGCGGGTGCGGGGGCCGGGCCGGCGCTCCTTTCGGGAGCACCGGCCCGGCTCTCGCGGGCGGGCGGGGGCAGCTCGTGACGGCGTTCCGCGAGCTCGCCGGCGCAGCCT